>JBCCXA010000007.1 GCA_039192515.1 Verrucomicrobiota bacterium
GGCCAAGTAATTGCTTTGCTCTCCACTTGTAGGGCGCTTTTTTATGTCGCATCACCAGATCATCATCCAAGTAGAGTTCCACATAAGTGACTTTCCCGTCAGGATCCGAGGCTTCCGCCTCGATGTAAATGGAGCTATAGTCTTTGTCCAGATCCAAAGTGGATGCCGCTTTAAAGAACACTAAAGGCGGTCTATTTAGAGGGTCATTTGGGTCATTAGAACTAACTGAACGGCCTAAGTCACCCGGATCCACCACCAGCCAACGAACCTCTTCCATAGCATGGGTTGCATCCATATCGTATGTATCAAGTGAAAAGTCTTCCTCTAAATTGATGCCAACAAATTTGGAATCATACATAGGTATATTCCAAGCGTTGCGAACATTACAGGTATCATCCTCGTTAATGGTGCTGAGCTGAGCAAAGAAATAAATATCACTATATTTTTTTGAAAAGTAAACTGAGGTATACTTCGTGTCTTTAGCCATTGTCAAACCTATCTCAAAGCTCATGAATTCTGTGCTGCCCGATTTCGCATTGTCATCTTGAACTGCAATGAAATGCACGGTTTCATTCGGATGAACCACGCCACCTTTTTGATTGACCTCTGCTTCCTGTAGCAACATATTGAAGGTGTTTTTGTTAATATCCTTGAGACGCACCACCACTGCGTGATTACTATTATCCCCATTAGAACCAGCTGTGACTACCTGGGGCAAAACGGTCTGTGACCCGGCAAAAGCGTTATCAAGTGTAACCTGTTTCCAGTCCTGGTTATTAACTTGCGCGCTACCTGCC
Source organism: Verrucomicrobiota bacterium (assembly GCA_039192515.1). Taxonomy (NCBI): domain Bacteria; kingdom Pseudomonadati; phylum Verrucomicrobiota; species Verrucomicrobiota bacterium. Next base: position 798 of record JBCCXA010000007.1, read on the forward strand.
TGCCAATGCCTGCCGCCGATGTAGTGCAGTCCTTTTTCCATGACCATGAAAAAAACGGTTTCTTCGAGATGTGCACCTCCATCACTACTATTAGCACTATCACTCCATTCTTCGATTTTGGCATCAAAACTGGTTGGTGTCACATTTCGTATTCTGACATGAGCGGGCTCCTGATCATATACAGTAAGAGGACTGGCTACGACTATTGGATTCGTGTAGGTATGGGAAAACTTGAAGGTTTTCCAATCCTCACTGCTTTCAGCGTCGAAGTCGGTTACTTTAATGAACTCATAACCTGGGAATCTTAGTGTGAGAGACTGGTAAATGTTTAGCCTACCCGCACCATATTGGTTGTAAGTATCGCCGTTATTACCTGGTACTTGATCCGCTCCATCTTTCAAATAACTTCTGATCTTTTCAGGAGTCAAGGTATTATCTATCGATAAAAATAGGGCTGCAGCCCCGGCTACCATAGCTGCAGCATAGCTGGTTCCCGACATCAGGTAGGTGCCACTTCCTGTGTTTACTGAAACTCCTGGTGCGACTAAATCCACTTCCGGACCATAGTTACTACCTTCGACTAACTGCGGTTCACCTCCAGAGTCGTTTAATTCGTAATACCATATTGCATCATTGTTATCGACAGCCCCAACGGCAATGACTTCTGGATACTTTGCCGGGTAGGTAACCTCATTTAAGCCGTTGTTCCCAGTGCCTGAGACCATAACAACTTTCTCTGCGCTGGCAGCTGCCACTGCATTTGAGACAACATTGGAATATCCGGGTGAATCAAAGCCCATATAAATAACATCAGCATTAAATGCTAGGGCGTCTAGAATGGCCTTAGAAGCTATAGAATCTGGCACATTACGGAGATCGTCCATAACTTTTAAGGGCAGGATTTGACAGTTCCAGTCTACACCCGCTCCTTTAGTGTTATTATTGGCATTGCCGGCGAGAATACTCGTTGTTTGGGTTCCGTGAGCAGTGTAACTCTTGTCAAGTGGAAGATAATTGTTATCGACAAAATTCCATCCATTCGAGTTGATGCGACCGGCAAATTCGTTGGATTGGCTAATAAGCTTGCCATTGGTTAGGTCTCGTTTTAACGAAGCCAACCCAGTGTCCAAAACGGCTACCAGCACTTCATCACTTCCCTTGGTCATTCCCCAGGCCGCTTCTGATTGTATCTTTTGATGATGCCACTGACCGTTATACTCGGGGTCATTCGGCGGGATGGTATCAGCGCCGGTAGCTCTGCCTATGCCGTCGAGTTCAATCACCGCACCGGTATCTAAGAGCAGGGAGGTAACCTCCTCCAGGGTTTTATGGATCTCTTGGGGAGTATGCCCTTTGGGAGTCAGATAAAGAAAAGGCGTGAATTCGTAGGGCTGACGAACCTCAAAGCCTGATTCACGCAGTAGCGCAGCCAATTCAGTGAGGTCTGTTTTGTTGTGGGTAGGCGATATGACCAGATGCTCCGCACTATACTTACGCACTTTGCCGGTGCTCCTATTTTGCTTCACCAATACTTTGCCCAAGAAGGCAGAATCCGTTTCGATAACACTGTGAATTTCTCTTTCCCCGGAAGCAGTGGCTATGTCATCGACTGCTAACACCTCTAAGACATTCATATCATCGAGAACCTCGGAGGGTAGCTGGTATGTATTTGTTGAAGCGCCTTGAACCGCAACAACCCCTACTCCAGCCTCTCTATCCTTGGATAGTGAGGGGATTGAGTCATAAGAGGCAGTTTCTGAGGTAATCTTTTGCTCCGTTTTACCAGATGGCAAGATGCGACTTAGCTGGGATACCCCAATTAAGGCTAAAATTGTTAGCGCAAATAAGGCTAGCGTTCGTTTTCTATTATCCTTCATATAGATCTCCTCTTTGAGTTTAGTTTGTTCGTTGAATCATTAAACTTGGGATTCCTTTAGATCAAAAATATCTTGTGGCCTATAGCCCAAACTCAGATGCGCAGAGAACAAAACTACCCAAGACCGCAAAGCCGCTATGAGGTGCTCTAATGCCCCCCTAACTCGCCCATGATCCTTTCTCGAAAGATGGGCTAAAACCAAGCCGATCGTTTTGGTCTTGCGAATTTGGTTAGAGAGGCAGGTGCGTTGCTTTGATCTGAGTAGTAGCATCATTTGAGCGACCCAATCGAGTTAGGAATGTGTGGTTCATTATTTGTTTAGCTCCTGACTTGTGCGATATTTCACATTTGTAGTTATTTTTTATATCTAGAAACAAATTTGTCCTGGACGATCTAAATTAAATAATTAAGTGTCTGAGTAAGTCTGTGTATAGTATTTATAAGAAACTCTGTTTTTTATATATGGAGGAGTTAATATGGTAAAGAACAAAATTTCTTTTAGATAAGATGACTTTGTTTAGTCTCATCTCTTTCATAGAGACTTTGTATGGAGAAAAACAATCGTAGGGAGAGAAAAATATAAGCTTATCAGGCAAATTATGGATTTATTACTTAGATACCGCTCTTGAGTTAAGTAAGGTGATGCTTTTGCAGAAATCTACTGGATTCCCCAGTCGAGCCGGAGGATGGCAGTTGGGGGGAGTCGTGCGGGATGACGTTAGGTTATGGGTTGGAGGTGAGGTATGGTGTTAGGGAGGAGTCATGATATGATCTGGGCTTGGGTAAAGGATCATACCCATGCGATTTAACACCCTTTACGTCACAACCCGATTGAATCGGGTTGTCCAGGGGAAACAAGCAGGCCTGTTGCATGAGTCCTTTTATCGGAGTATCCTTTTCCGCAAGAGTCTTGTCGGAATAGCGTAGTCCTCTACTCTAATTAATCTTCTGGATTCCCCGATCAAATCGTGGAATGACCGGTATAGGGGGAGTCATGGGATGATCTGGGACATGGGCAAAGGATCGTGCCCATACGGTTTAACACCCTTTACGTCATACCCCGGTTTAACCGGGGTATCCAGGGCAAGCAATTTTTAAGCATTGCCTTGAGCGGATCTACTCTTGAGAGAGCATGTCATCTCCCAAGACATCAAAAGTCATAGGGATTCGACAAGCAGACTGGAGGCTTAACGTTTTTTAGCTTGAGTGGACTTGACGGTCAGGTTCTTGGTAGCTTGAGCTGTAGCGCCATCATTATCGGTTGCCACCAGCTTGAGCTTGTAGGTTCCTGTTGCTAAGCCCTGCAATCTCTTGTTATTGATGCTCTTCCACAGGTAGGGGGCGCCTCCCTGTCGTCCCACCGATTTGTTGCCAAGATAAAGCTCCACCTGGGTAACACTTCCGTCTGCATCCGAGGCCTTGGCTTCTATCAAAAGGGAGCTCTTTCCATAGCCCTTATTTAAATCCAGGGTGGAGGAGGATTTAAAGCTCACCGTAGGTGGCTTATTACCGCCGCCTCCAGGTCCACTGCCGGATCCTCCCACGCTCAGGGTGGCAAAGGCCTGGGAAGTAGCCCCCTGGTTATCGGTGGCCTTGAGTTCTATCTGATGGGTTCCCTTACCCAGGCCCAGTAAGTTCTTACCACTCCACTTGTAGGAGGGCTTTGTTTGTTTCCCCTTGGATTTGTTGCCTACAAAGAGTTCCACCTGCGCAATATTCCCATCCGGATCAGAGGCCTCCGCTTCAATGGTCATAAACTTATACCCTTTATCCAGATCCAGAGTGGATGAAGGCTTGAAGCTCACCGCAGGCGGCTTATTGCCGCCGCCTCCAGGTCCACTGCCGGATCCTCCTACGCTCAGAGTTTCAAAAGCCTGAGCGATAGCTCCCTGGTTGTCAGTGGCTTTGAGTTTTAACTCATAGCTCCCTGGTTTCAATCCCATTAGCTTTTTGCCTCCACTCCACTTGTAGGCTTGTGTTTTTTGTCGCCCAACGAAATCTCCATCCAGATAGAGCTCCACATGGGCAATACTTCCGTCCGGGTCATAGGCATCAGCCGCTACGGTAATGGACTTGTACTTCTTATCCAGATGAAGGGTGGATAACTCATCAAAGTAGACTTTCGGGGACTGATTACCCGCTCCTCCTCCGATGGTCAGGGTCTCAAAGGCCTGGGCAGTGGCCCCTTTCTTATCGGTAGCCTTGAGTTTTAGGTCGTAGGTTCCAGGTTTTAAGCCCACCAAATCAGGATCCGCCTGATCCCATTTGTATTTGGGGCTGGTGTCCTTTCTGACCAATTGGCCATCGAGATAAAGCTCCACCTTGCTTATCTTCTTCTTACTGGAAGCCTCCGCCTCAATGTAAATGGAGCTATAGTTCTTATCCAGATTTAGAGTTGATAAGGAGACAAAGTTTACGCCTGGCTTATTAACCGGGTCGCCTGAGTCATCCGAGTCATTAGAACTGACTAAACGACCCAATTTACCTGGATCCACCACCAGCCAACGAACCTTTTCCGTAGCATGGGTTGCATCCCTATTATCGCTTGTATCACTTGAAAAGTCTTCCTCCAAGACGATGCTTGCCGTTTTAGAGTCTTGCAGAGGTACATCCCAAGCGTTGCGAACATTACAGGTATCATCCTCGTTAAAGGTGCTGAGCTGAGCAAAGAAATAAATATCACCATATTTTTTTGAAAAAGAAACTGGGGCAACCTCAGTATCTTTAGCCATTGTCCAACCTGTCTCAAAGCTTATGAAGTTTGTGCTGCCCGATTTCCCATTGTCATGTTGAACTGCAATGAAATGCACGGTTTCATCCGGATGAACCACGCCACCTTTTTGATTGACCTCTGCTTCTTGTAGCAACATCTTAAAGTGTTTTCCGTCAATCTCCTTAAGACGCACCACCACTGCGTGATTACTATTACTATTTTTCACATGAGGAGTCGTTGTGACTACTTGGGGCAAAACGGTCTGTGCCCCGGCAAAAGCGTTATCAAGTGTAACCTTTTTCCAGTCCTGGTTATTAACTTGTGCGCTACCTGCCTGCCAATGCCTGCCGCCGATGTAGTGCAGTCCTTTTTCCATGACCATGAAAAAAACGGTTTCTTTGAAATGTTGACCTCGATCAGGACTAAAAGCACTATTACTCCATTCTTCGATTTTGGCCTGAAAACCTGTTGGTGTCACGTTTCGTATTCTAATATGAGCGGGCTCCTGATCATTTACGGTGAGAGGACTGGCCACGACAATTGGATTCGTGTAGAGTTGGTTATAATTGAAGGTTTTCCAATCCTCACTGCTTTCAGCGTCGAAGTCGGTTACTTTAATGAACTCATAACCCGGGAATCTTAGTTTGAGAGACTGGTAAATGTTTAGCCTACCCGCACCATACTTGTTGTCAGGATCACCGTTAGTACCTGGCACTCGATCCGCTCCATCCTTCAAATAACTTCTGATCTCTTCCGGAGTCAAGGTATTATCCAACGATAAAAATAAAGCCGCTGCACCAGCTACCATAGCCGCGGCATAGGAGGTCCCCGTGACCATCTCATAGCCTTCTCCGTCTTCTCCTACAAATCCTGAGTTTACCAAAGCTCCTGGTGCGACTAGATCCAGTGCCGGACCATAGTTACTACCTTGGACGTTCACCGGTTCACCTCCAGAGTCGTTTAATTCGTCATACCATATTATATCATTGTTATCGACAGCCCCAACGGCAATAACTTCCGGATACTTTGCCGGATAGAAAACCTTATTATCGGCGATGTTCCCTGAAGGTGCGACCATAACGGTACCAGCTGCGTGGGCAGCTCCCACTGCCTGTGAAAGAAAAAACGAATATTCGCTATTAGCAAAGCCCATAAGAATGACATCAGCCTCATAGGATAGGGCATATTCAATTGCTGTAGCAGCCTGACTATTACTCACATAGCCCGAATTATCCATAACTTTTAAGGGCATGATTTGGCATTTCCAATCAATGCCTGCACCATACAACTTGTTATTTGCATTGGCGGCAAGAATACTCGTCATTGCGGTTCCGTGATGATCGTCACTTTCATCAAGTGGTGCACTAAGGTAATCGAGAAAATTAGCCGCATTCGGGTGGATGCGATCGGCAAATTCCTCGGAGTCGCAAATAACATGGAAGTCATGGGGGTCAAATCTTAAATCAGCCAACCCGGTGTCCAAAACGGCTACTAGCACTTCATCACTTCCCTTGGTCATTCCCCAGGCCGCTTCCGATTGTATCTTTTGATGATGCCACTGATCGTTATAGTCGGGGTCATTGGGCGGGATGGTATTAGCACCAGCCGCTCTGCCTATGCCGTCGAGTTCAATCACTGCATCGGTATCCGAGAGCAGGGAGGTAACCTCCTCCAGGGTTTTACGGATTTCTTGGGGAGTATGTCCCTTGAGAGTCAGATAAAGAAAGGGCGTGAATTCGTAGGGCTGATGAACCTCAAAGCCGGATTCACGCAAGAGCGCAGCCAATTCGGTGAGTTCTGTATTGTTACCGGTAGGTGATACGACCAAATGCTCCGCACGATACTTCCGCACTTTACCGGTGCTTCTATTTTGCTTCACCAATACCTTGCCCAAGATAGAATCCGTTTTGATAACACTGTGAATCTCTATCTCACCGGAAGCCGTCTCTATCTCATCGGCAGCCAGGACTTCTAACACGTTCATGTTATCCAAAACTTCTGCTGGTAACTGGGAGGGATCTGTGGTGGCTCTCTGAGCTCTGACGAGCTCTGAATGAGCTGCTTCACTTTGAGTCAATGATGGAATTGATTGCTGGGAAGTCGCTACTGAGGCAACTCTCTGATTGCTTTCATGGGGCTTGAATACATGGCTTAGCTGGGATGCCCCAAGCAATACCAAAAAAGTTAGCGCAAATAAGGCCAGAGTTAAGTTTTTTCTATTTTTCATGATTCTTTCCTTTCCTTACGAGGTTGATTCCATTTTGTTTTGCTTGCAAACAAGCCTCCATTCAGAGATTTCCAAGTTGACTGCTTGAGTAAAGGTATCGAGGGGCTTATCACAGAGACAAAGATTGGGAGAAAACAAGTTGACCCAAGATTCTAAAACCCCCATGAAGTGTCCCCGTGACTTCGTGGTTAGCTCATAACCTTTTTTCAAAGGGTGGGCTAGGGCTAAGCCGCTAGCTTTTTTCTGGGGAGCTTGGTCAAAAAAGTATGTGCCTAGCTTTAATCTTAGTAGTTGTAGTATCATTTAAGTGTCCTAATGCGGTAAAGTACATAGGGTTCATATTCTTTTTATCAGTCGTCTCGGAGTAATATTTCACATCTGCAGTCACTTTTGTGTATAAACAAACTAACTGGCTGCAATTACCCTAAAATAGGTCTTTGGCGATTGCTGCCAGCGTAATTTGTCCTAAACCATACAATTCGGGAATTTTTATACATGCACGAATTATATAGAAAAGAATAAAATATAATTTTTAGAAAATTTTCGAATTGTTGGCTTAGCACCTTTGAGCGCTATATCGACTTGAATGAGGAAAGTGTCTGGGGGCTTAATCCAGATGTAAAAAGCGATGAATAATCACCTCCTTAGATTTAATCTCCTGATGCTGACCTTGATCTAAGCAGTGTGGTCCTTTGCGCAAATCTTCTGGATCACCCGGTCGAGCCGGAGGATGACAGTATGGGGGAGTCATGAGATGATGTTAGAGCATGGGTTGGCGGTGAGGTATGGTGTTAGGGAGGAGTCATGAGATGATCTGGGACATGGGCAAAGGATCATACCCATACGGATTCACATTCTTTATGTCATAAGTCGGTTTAACCGGGGTATCTAGGGGAAAAAGTTTTAACCCGAATGATGCAATAGAAATTGAACGAGATGCGTAAAGGCTTGTGAGCCACAAGGCAAAGAGCGTCGAGGAAGATGCATCAATCACATCGCTCCAAAAGATGATACCTCTAGGAGGCTCTCTCTTTCTTGGGACCAAGATCTTGCGCAGATTTTTAAGTTCCTACTGTCATCATCCGGATTGAATCAAAGGGTCTACCAATAGATTGAAATTAATGCGTTTTGTCTGTTAAAGACTAGAAACACGGTTTGATAATAGCATAGGCTTTTGCCAAGGAGGAATGGATAAAATACCAATCTATTACTATATGGTTGGGTAATATAGCGGAGACGTGTATGGGTATTACTATGGTTCTACCGCTGATGATACTCTATTTAAATATTAGAAAAGCAGCGACTATCGTTTTTATTTAAACTGAAACCGTTATCGGGCCTCCGTATAGTGTTGGAACTAGTTCAGGTGTGGTGAATTTTCATGTTCTGAAAAGGATTTGTCTGATGTAATTTTATCAAATCTCTCAGCATTTAATTTTCAACTAATAAGAGAGAGCGCCACATCTACTGCTATTTTTTGATCATACTTTGCCCGATCTTAATTTTCCTGATCCTCAAATTCTAAATGATGCGGTTGCGGATGCTTCCATTCTTGCCGATGCCATTTGGTCCAACTAGTACCTCGAATGGTATTGCTATGCGAACAACGCTTGTTGTTGATAATTTCCCTTCTACCGATGCGCCTAGTTCTAAAGGATCTGTTTCTTTTGCTGCTATCCCAGAACCTTCCACCTAAGCTCCGGTTCTAATTGGTCTTGCGCTCTTCATAGAAAAAGCATTTCTTTGTAACTGTCTTGAAGGCGAAGTCTAGCTTGTGAGAGTGTATATCAGACTTTGACATTTAGGTTATCCAGTTCATATATCATGGGTGGGCTACGTTACGGCATTGTTTCCTTGGAAGGTTATCCAACAAGTTGATGACAGGATTGATAAAGATGCTGCCTTAGGCTCACTGGGCATTGATCCAAAAGCTCCCATAGATCCTTCCTTGATGGTAAGAGACACAGAGTATTATGATTTTCTGGAAAGGCTTGCGAGAGAGGATCAAAATGGTAAGACGATTCCTTTAAAAGCTGGAGAATCGATGCGGTGTGATGATTATGGCGCTTTTGGGCTGGCCTGGAAATCAGCAATCAATCTTCGCGGTTCTTATGACCGGGCTCAGAGATATGCCAGGGTTTTGACAAGTGTCTCAACCTATCAGGTTGAACAGATAGAAGGTGGAGCACTCATGCATCTGCATCGGGAGGGTGAGAGACGACTTGGTATGCGGCTTTCAAATGAAGCAACGATTGCTAGTATTGTTTCCATTAGCCGTCAGGTTTCCACGGCTGAGTTCAACCCAGTGGCAATCTATTTTAAACATGCTGCTCCTGAAGATATCTCGGAACACGAAGCTTATTTTAATTGTCCCGTAAAATATCATTCAAGTAACGATGCCCTCTTGGTTTCAAAAGAATCTCTAGAAACCCCTAACCATCTGGGTGATACAAGTATTTCGAAATTTTTTGAATCTCATCTTGAGAGTGAAGTTTCAAAATTAGAATCTAGTAAGTCCCTTGACCATCAGGTCCGTGTGATTGTTTCCCGGTCACTGAGTGAAGGCGTTCCTCATGTTCCGGATGTTGCCAAACAAATGGCTATGAGCGCAAGAACGTTGCAACGCAGACTCTCAGAGCAGGGGTATTCGTTCCAAACCCTGGTAGATGAGTCTAGGCGAAAGCTAGCTGAACGCCTGGTTAAAGAAACGGACTACACTCTTGCGGAAGTGGCTTTTATGACGGGATTTTCCGAGCAAAGCGCCTTTACCCGTGCCTTTAGGCGTTGGAAAGGGCAGTCACCCCGTTCGTATCGACTCAAGAGTAACTGCTTTTGAAAGAGCTTTTGGCGTGTCGGGTCAATTCATTGGCAGCCTTAGTCAATACGAACTGTGACTTTCTATGTATCGTAGTGTTTCTATTACACCATTCGAGTTCAACACATAAAAGGAAACATGATGATACAAAAACAATATACTAAAAGAAATAATACCGGATTAACACTTGTCATTGGAGGGTCAGGCAAAACAGGGAGACGCGTCGTTGATTTACTAAAGAAAAAGAACATAAAGGTAAGAGTGGGCTCCAGGTCGGCCACTGTGCCTTTCGACTGGAAGCATCAAAGTAGTTGGAAGGCCTGCTTAGAGGGAGTGAAGGCTGTCTATATTACTTATGCTCCTGATCTTGCTATGCCAGGGGCAGCAGATGCAATTCAGGCTTTTGTTTACTTGGCCAAGAGTGAGGGAGTGGAGCACCTCGTGTTACTTTCTGGCAGAGGCGAAGAGGAAGCTCAGGCTTGTGAAAAAGTTGTGCAAAATTCAGGAATCGCTTGGACGATTGTTCGCGCTAGTTGGTTTTTCCAGAATTTTTCTGAAGGTGCCTTTGTCGAGATGGTTCAAGGAGGCGAAATAGCGCTTCCGGCAGGAGATACACCCGAGCCCTTTGTCGATGTTGATGATATCGCTGAGGTGGTGGTAACGTCTATCGTTGAGCCTGGACATAAAGGAGAGCTTTATGAAGTAACAGGCCCTCGCCTGTTTACATTTGCTGAGGCTGCTGCTGAATTGTCTAAAGCGACGGGTAGAGAGATAAAGTACACACAAATTCCTCATAAGGCTTTTGTCTCAAGTGCAGAGTTGGCTGGAGCACCCAAGGATGTTATTTGGATGTTAGATTATCTTTTTTCAACCGTGCTTAATGGGAGAAATGCTTATTTAAGTGATGGCATCCAACGTGCACTGGGCCGTCCACCCAAGGACTTTTCAGATTATGCCCAAAAAGTAGCAGAATCTGGTGTATGGAGTGCTGAGATTGTCTGCTAGGAAAGATGATAGGGTATCGAGGCGGTTGAGAAGATTGACTCGATACTCATAACAAGAAGAAAAAGAAAGAATCATGAGTCTAATATCAGTTCTATTGATCCTATCAACCCTGTTCTGTTCGCTGGTTGCAGGATTTGTTTTTGCATTTGCAGTGGTTGTTATGCCAGGCATTAAGATGCTAGAAGATAAGGAATTTCTAAAAGCTTTTAAAGTCATGGATAAAGTTATTCAAGATAATCAAGTTATGTTTGTACTAGCTTGGCTAGGGTCGATTATTCTATTGCTTATTTTAACAGCCATGAGTTTTTGGCAATGGGAAGGTACGCAACGTTTGTGGATCATACTCTCCTGCTGTATTTATTTGTTTGGGGTCCAGTTGCCAACCTTTGCCATAAATGTGCCTTTGAACAATAAGTTGCAACGTTTTGAGCTCAACTCGGCTAGTGAACAAGAAATTCTTGAGCTTAGGAAGGCATTTGAATCGAGGTGGATGCCTTCAAATAGCTTTAGGACTCTCATGGCCACAGTGACCACACTCATTCTAATGATTCTCCTTTTACAATTTTAAAATGTTCTAGAGTAGCTCTTAAAGGTGCTTCAAATTATAAGGAATACAGGGAGGTGCTCTTGGAATAGTATTTGAGTATAAGGTGGAGAGATTTGATTGTGAATATGGGGATTTGCCACTAGCTTTTACATCGCTATTAGAACGATGAAAGTCCTTATTATTGTTGCACACCCGGACCTTGAAAATTCAAGGTTGAACCGATCACTTATAGAGAAGGTTCAGAGTGAAAAGAGTATTACAACTCACCTGCTATATAAAGAATATCTAGATTGGAAGATCGATGTTACTAGGGAACAGGAACTCCTTTCTCAGCATGATCGCATTGTCCTTCAATTTCCTTTATATTGGTATTCAACACCTCCTTTACTTAAAAAGTACATGGATGACGTTCTGGAGTATGGTTGGGCTTTTGGAGAAGGAGGTGGGAAATTAAAAGGAAAGCAGTTGATGGTGGCCACTACTTTGGGCGTCCATCCGGACGTGTATCGGGCTGGTGGGATTGGTCAATTTACTTTGAGCGAACTCCTTAGACCACTGCAAGCTACCGCCTCATTTTGTGGAATGATTTATCTTCCAGCTTATGCTATTGGGGGTGACCTTAGTGATGAGGCATTGAGCAGTCGAGCTGAAGAATATCTTGAAGCTGTTCAGTGTTTAAGGCCGCGTGGAACCACACTTCCTAAAGAGCTTGCCACATAAATTAACGTAATAGTTCAACCTGCACAAATCTCATCCTAGAGTTGAATTACCAAGTAAGTCCCTTTCTAGGAAAGTCTAGGAAAGCGATAGAGTGCGACCCCTGAGAGTCGCTCATGCCATTCTCAGGAGATAGCTCTAGAGAAGTCTTTCGGTTCTATATTAGCTTAAAGCGGATATGATCATAAAGTAAGATACGGTGGCTATAGCTTAAGTCCTCTTTACTTAGCTACTACGGGCTAATCCCTATCGAGTGTCACTGTAGATTTAGTTTGGCAATAGATTTTCTTCAGGATGGTTTTTGGTACAGTTAAGAAATCTTGGGATACAAGGATTGAGAAAACGTTCTCTGCAAAGCGGCTTTATGTTTTCTGCCAGTAAAATCTTATGGAGATCTTCCATCAGCTAACCAATCATGTGGGCTAATACTTGATGGCAAAAGGGCATTTTCCCTGGTTTTCTAGCGATCGGCTGCTATCCTTTAACTTTAAAGGAGAAGCCTATGAGATTAGTTTTATTCCCATTAATTTTGATGGCGCACGCAATAACTAAGTTTACTAGGGTCGGGGCCGTCTCAACAAAAGAGGCAGAGACACAAGTGGTGCTGGCAAATCTTCACTGCCTGCTAATGCGTCTTTTAAGCTCTGTGTCAATATGTTTAAATATTTTTAAACTCCGCCTTTGCTTCTAGATCACTATGCACCACAACACTGGACATCAATTAGTTTTCAGAGTTTTTCGATCATGGCTGGTTGCATGCTTTTTGATAGGGTGTTTATCGGATATCCACGCGGCACGTTACATGTACCTAAGAGATCATTATGACCGGAACCATGGGCCCAACGATGTAGGAATGCCGCCAAGTTTTGATACAGGATCAGGGATTCTGTCAGCAAATGCCTACGTGGTCGTGGTAGGAGAGCAAGATAATCCGATGGATACGGGTAAAGCCATGAAGATTTTTGACTCTGATCAAAAGGAGGAGGTCGAGTGGCAATATCGCTTTTCCATGGAAAAAAGCTTAGGGACATCCAACTTTCGTTTTAGCTTTGATTTTCGTTACACAGGGGAGGCTAGCGGAGATGGACAATTATACGTCTGTGCAGCGCAGTATATGGGATCTTACAGAAAAGATTTTGCTCGTTACGCTGAAGGCGTTTTGAATGCGGATGGTTGGTTTGCGGTTGATGATTCAAGCAAGCCTCTCGTAGACGTTTCCAAAGGAACTCATCGAATGGAGATGTATGTGAACGATCTTGAGAAATCTTTCACATACTTGGGTCCGGATGAAGTGCAAAGAACTATGGATGCGAATAGTATTCACTGGTTCATAGATGATGAATTTACAGCTTCAGATACGCTGCATCCAAAGGCAACAGCGGGCATGGTAGATAATTTTGGATCGGCTGGGTTTTATTCTTCCGTAAGTGGTATGGGGGTTTCCTATGTTATCGATAATATAGAAATAGAAGACATCAATGCGCCGGATCGTGATGTTGAACCAGCCACAACAGAACTCGCCAAGGTAGGCGAAGACGGTCGAATGCAATACGGCTATTACGCGAATCACGGACAGACCAATGCGGTGCATCGAATTCCTGATTGGTCACGCTCAGGGTACAGCGGCGGCGGTGTTGCTATACCCTTTGTGCAGAGTGTTCGCACTTTGGCGCCGAGTGGGAAAAATGACACTCAACGCATACAGGACGAAATCGATCTGATCGCGAAACTTCCTCTCAATGCAGAAGGATTTCGTGGTGCACTGCTTTTGGAAAAAGGCGAGTTTGTTATTGATCAGACATTGAATGTAAATGCTTCGGGTATCGTGATTCGAGGTAGCGGGCAAGGAATTGATGGTACGACCATTCGCATGTCAACTGCTAAGCAGATCGAGGGAGTCCGCTTTACGAGCAATAACACGCGAAAGGTGGAGCATGAAACACGGACTCAAATTACAGATAGCCTAGTGCCCGTAAGATCTGGGTCTATGGCGGTCCAAGATGCCTCTGTTTTTGAGGTAGGTGATCAAATCATTGTCTATAACAATTACAATCAGAAATGGCTAGATGATATCTATGCTCCAGATAAATCTACGAGTGACATACCCGAAGAAAATCCGCCATATGGCTGGAGTATAGACCGATACGGTGAGACTGGATTCCCGAACGTTATTGTCGGGATCGAAGGTGACACATTACTCTTACAGACTCCAACAATCAGTCCGATAGAGGACCAATACGGCGGTGGTTCTGTTGTTCGGTATACGCACAACCAAGTCAATCAGGTGGGGATTGAGAATCTTCGTTTCACGGCGGATTACTCATATCCTCTTTCGCATGATATGCCATGGGTAGCGGTATCCTTTAATGCATCTAGAAATTTTTGGGCTCGACAAGTAACGGGTCAATACATTGGCAAAACACTTGTCAGCGTGACGGGTAATTGTGAATTTGGGACGGTCCAAGACAGCGCTATGATCGACTACCGAGGCATAGAGGAAGGAGGTGTTCGCTATGGATTTTATATTGATGATTCAACACACATTTTATTTCAGAGGCTTTATGCGCGAAATGGCCGGCATGATTTTATCGTTGGATCCACTTGTCCCGGTCCGAATGTATTTGTCGATAGCTTTTCTGAACACGCCTTTACTGACGTTGGTCCTCACTCCCGGTGGTCACGTGGCTTTCTCTGGGATAATCTTAAGGTAGAAATATTAAACATACAAAATCGAGAGAGTGCGGGCAGTGGGCACGGTTGGGCAGGAGCTCAGCATATGGTGTGGAATAATGAAGTCCAAGCAATGACTGTGGATGCTCCGGCTGGATCTATGAATTGGAGCATCGGGAACTACACCAAACAGACTGAGGGCCGTGTCATTGAGAGTTCTCCGGGTATCTGGGAATCCTTAAATGTGCCGGTGAGCCCTCGCTCTCTTTATTACCGACAATTACGTGAGCGCATGGGGTGGGGCGCCCTACGCAAAGTGATGGTGCCGCAACAGCAAAGTGGCCGTATTTGGGATGAATTACAAGAGTGGGGTGGAGAGGGACGCTTTCTTCCTGGACTGACTCTTTTTGCCGTAGCTGAGCAAACCAGTAACCAGAGTGCACAATTGGATGGAATTGTTCGAGATCTAAATTTGCTGGAACGCAAGCCTCTAATGACTTGGAAGAAAATCTCTGGCCCGGGGAAAATAGTCTTCGATAATCCGAATGCTCAGAATCCCACGATTACTTTTGATGCCTTGGGAATTTATGAGCTTCTTTTTAAGGTGCGTGATGGGGACAAAATATACAAGAGCACGGTCGTTCTTGATCTCAAGGATCTTAGGCCCTCCCTCCCCACAGGCCTTGTGGCTTCCGGAGAAATAAACCAAGTGTTCCTAGACTGGGATGACAATGAAGAAACCTTTTTAGAATCCTACTCAGTTTATCGAAGCAATGAATCTGGCGGACCTTTCGTGTTGCTCGAAAAAGATCTGAAAAAAAGTGACTATTTGGATACGAACGTAGAAGTCGACGAGTTGTATTATTACAGAGTCACAGCGACGAAGTTGAGCGAAGAAAGCGCACCCAGCGCTGTGGTTTCTGTGAGCGCGATTTCTGGCATCTATGAATTTATTGGTCAGAATGGAGATGACTTGAACACGGATGCAAGCTGGTCATCAGGGAGAGCTTTAACCTCGGGTGAGACGGGCCTGATCTATAATAAGGTTTTTCGCTACACGTCGTCGGCTTCAGTTGAGGAAGTTCAATATATCTTAGAGGGCGATTCTGAAATGCAATTCCATTCCCGTCCAAAAATTAATAGTGTTTCCATCGAGTTTCATGATACCGCTCGTTTTGATTATGATCGAAGCAACATGGAGTTTCGTTTGGGTGATGATTCAGGAAGTGATGTGAAGTTAGATTATCGATCGACAGCCACTAGCAAGATAAGAGCATCCGCATTTTATCTTGGAGAATCGGGAGAGAGGAGTGCGCATGTAAAACTTTTGGATGGCGAGTGGGCTGTCGAAACGCCTATGTATTTAGAAAATGCCTCGAGCATGGAACTAAATGGAGGAGATTTAACCTTTACCAAACCGAATGCTTCCATCGAGTTCGATCCGGGAGCATCTATTAATTTTTCTCAAGGTTCGGGCTCGGTTATCACATTTACTCAAGCATCTAGTAAACGCGAGATGGACTCTGCTATTGAAGCCGGTTTTTTTAAAATTGACGGATTTATAGAAACTCATGTCGACGCGTTCGAACGAAAATTCGAGAACGGGGTGCTTACTCTGTCGCCTTCTTCGACCTTTAGGCACCACTTTGTTGGACCTGCTGGGGGTGATTTGAACTTGCCAGATAACTGGTCGAACAGGGTTGCACCAAAAGTTGGTGAAGTGGGTCGCGTGCATGACGTAGATGTCAATTTTAATGACAAATCATCTGTGCCAGGGCTTACTTACATCTTTACAGGAAATGCTAGAATGGAGTCCGGGGCCCGACCCAACATACATAGCATCGTTCTGGACTTTCGAGACAAAGCTACCTTTCAGTACCCTAGATTTCTCAAAGAATATCGTTTCGGGAGTGGAGCAGGATCAGATGTGCAGATAAACTATGATTCTAAAGGAACAAGTGTTGTCGAGGCATCTAGCTTTGTATTAGGTAAGAGTGATGAAGCTTCTGCTATGGTCAATTTAAAAGAGGGGACATGGTCGTTGGATACGACCCTGAAACTTGAAAACAACTCGTTCGTTAATCTTAGTGGTGGAGATCTATGGCTTACTGCCCCGAATTCTCAGATCGAATTTGAGAGCGGCACTTATATCAATTTTGACCGCTCGGGAGACTCTGAAATAAGAATAAAGAAGGCCGCAACAGATAAGAAATTCTTGAATGAGCTTATTAAGGCAGGGTATTTCCGTATTGATGGAGAAGTCGTGACCCGGCTACAACCTTTTTCGAGGAGCTACTCAGATGGTGTTTTTATACTAAGCGCTAGGTCCGCTTATGAACTTTGGGCGGATACTTGGAGTGTCGACATCGGTCAAGTTACGGAAGACTTTGATGGCGACTCACTGAGTAACTTAAAAGAATTCGCCCTCGGAGGTGATCCAACGGATCCCGGCTCTGTAGGATTTATTCCTTCTATAGAGCCCGAAGCCGGATCCTGGCGTGTTTCACATCCTTTTCGTAAAGCAAGCAACTTGAGTTACCTTTTACAGTCCTCAAACGATTTGGAGCTGTGGGAAAATGTAGAATGGATCCCAGAGAATATCCAAAGTCTGAACGAAGATTTCGACTTATATCGCTATGACCATCCAGGCGACCTCAACGCGATTTTCATACGCCTTAAGATAACTAAATAGTATCAAGCATTTCTACTAATCTAGTAACGAATCAACCGAGTGCATTTTTGAAGGAATGGCTGGAGTGCCTAATCCAAGCTGTGATTCTCTGGGTTCATGACTGAAGGTCTGCAGAGATCTGCGTAGCACCTTGGTGCTTGGACCCGTGTTGATATCAGGGCATCCATCCGGTGGAAATTCTATGAATACTTAGGTCTCCTGGATAGCTCGGTTGAGCCGGGGTAAAATGAATTCAAAAATGGATCTAGCATGGCGATTTGCTGGACGATACGCGTAAATGGAGCACGGTTTACTTCTTCCTACAAATAAAGGGGTTGAGTTGTCACCTCTGTGAGTATTTATTCTCTAAGCTTGCGGTGAAAGCAGTGTCTAAAGACTTTACGTTGCTTGGTCAGCTTTTGGAGGTGATTAAAGCGGGAGACTAAAACAAGTAGGCCTTAATGCCCTCGGCAAATGGCCTGGTAGTAATGCCGAGGTCCTCTTGGAGAGGTTGAGAGTCACCAAACTGGCTTTCTTCAAGCATGGTAAGCTGATCTTCACTCGGGATGAGCTTGGGCAGGGGGAATTCCAATTCAAGAAGCTTTTGATGTAAAAATGACAAACCTAAAGCTTGATAGATAAAGACTCCGATACGGCATAATGGCATAGCAACAGGAATGACAATCGGGTAGTTCCCTGCCATTAAGTTGAGCAGTCCGATGAATGGTTGAGCAATAGGTGCACAATCTAGAAAGACAGGCTTCTTTCCCTTAGCCTTGGCTATCTGGCATAGCATCTCTTGAAATTCTAAACTAGGCCCAACAACATCATAGGTTTTAAGGTGTGCTTTTTCGCTGGCGAGTGCATTGAGAATACTACTAGCCACCTCCTCAACTGCTACAGGTTGGAATAGATTGGTGCCGTCGCCAAGACAAGGCATGGTTCCTTTGGCAGCAATGTTGAAAGGAAAATCCAGTAAGCTTGCAAATAAATTCGAGAAGCTATCATGTTTGCCATAGATGAGGGACGGTCGAAAAATCGTCCAAGGCAATGAACTTTTACGAATCAATTCTTCAGCCTGCCATTTACTTTTGTGATAGTTTGATGCGGCATATTCTCTAGTGCCTATGGCGCTGACGTGTAAAAAGCGACTGACAGAGGCTTTCTTGGCGGCAGTTACCACATTACGGGTGCCTTGAACATGTATCTTCTCGAAGCTAGAATCTCTGATTTCAGCAATAATTCCTACAAGGTGGACAACTGCACGAACGTCTTGAAATGCTTTCTTTAAAGTGGTTGTTTCAAGGATATCACCTTGCACCACTTCAACTTGTTTGCTGCCGAGGATGCTTTGGGCCTTTTCAACATCTCTAGCTAATACCCGAACAGAGTGTCCAGCATCAACAAATTGCTTAACTACCTCTTGTCCGACAAAACCAGTTCCACCTGTTATTAAAATCATATCGATTATAGACTACGTAACTTCTTTCTTGGTTTGCAACTTACAGAAAAGATTCTCAGAACACAACAGGCAATGCGAACTTTCTTAAAGCTGAATCATGCAACAGAGACTAAAGGATTTATGCAAGATCTTGGCCTCAACAAACAGGGAGTTTCCTAGAGGTATGACCTTTTTGAGACTCAACTCTCACCGCTAACTGACTAGTTGCTCCGTGTGGATTTGAATCATTTCTTGAGTGTAATAGAAGGCCTTAGATGGATAGGCTCCAGGATAAGTGACTTTTTTTCGGGGCCAAAGTTACAATCGTGTCGAATTAGATCCCCTGCGCTCAGCGAAACGCTTTCTGGTATATTCGCGTCTTTTTCTGCGCTAATGGCTAGCGAACATTTACTCAAGTAATCTTCTAAAAGCTTGGTATCGAGCACCTGAGTGGGCTCTATTAAGGCACCTTCTTTATAGGGCGTAAAAAAGTATTGGTGGCGTCGAGCATCGGCGAAAACTCCCAGATAGGAGACATGTTTCATTTTCCAGGCTAGAGCATTCGAGCTCCTGACCCCTCTTATCGAAGCGTTCCAAACGGTGCTTAGACCTTGCGCGGTTGCCACTGCAACTCGAATGCCACTGAAGGAGCCTGGTCCCACTCCGACGATGATTTCCTCAACTTCTGTCAGTAGGTCTCTATGCTTCTGTAAGCTGGCTGCTAGGGCACTTGAGGCACGGTCTTTCAAAAAAAATTCAGTAATCGTGCCGTCTTTGCTTTGGGTCGCCCATGATGTAATCGAGGTGGAAGCATCTATTGCGAGCAGCATGTCTTATAGGCCTAATCTGGCAGCGTTTAGACGAAGCCAAGATTCTAGCTCTTTATAATTAGGACAACTTCCGCTGACAAGTGCCCAAAATCGATTCGAGTGGTTGAGCTCAAATAAATGCATGAGTTCATGAAGTATAACATAATCGCGGACATCTGGAGGAGCTTGTATCAGTCTCCAGTTCAGTGAAATAGAGCCTTGTTCAGAGCAAGATCCCCAGCGCGAACTTTGATTCCGAACCGTCACGCGCTTTACGGAGAGGTCATGTTGCTTAGCCATTTGATGGGTGCGAACAATGAGCTCTTTCCTGGCGATTTCCCGCAAATGACTCTCAATGATAGGTCTTAGGTTGGGCGCAGTATTGGTAGGATAGATCTTTTCCCCTCCTAGATAGATGACGGTTCCAACTGGCTCATGTTCTGTTCTAAGTGTTACTTCCTGGCCACGAAATAAAATAGTGGTTCCATCTTTCCAAATTTTTGGAGGGATCAGCTGGGCCTCTAGTCTTCGTAGTTGTCTTCTAATCCAGTTGTTTTTACTTTCAATAAACTCTGCTGCTTCGCTTTTATTTCCTCTTCGCGGAATGGTGACAGATAGAGAGCGTTCGGTCCGAACATATAAAAGATAGTTCCTGGCGCGGGCATTTTTTTTATAGGTAACTGGTAGCCACTCGCCATCTATTAGATATTTATCTTCAGGCCTACTAGGAGCCCTCTTGATGGGATTTAGAAATTTAAAAGCGAGTTGCATATTTATTGGGTTAATCCTAGATCGCCGCACGCTTTTGTACAGCTTCTATTCTGCTCATGGCCCAAAAAGCCTCAAGAAGCATAGAGTCTTCTAAAGCTATCACCTTTTAAATACATCTTCGTCGACTCTCTTTTTCTTGTGACTGAAGCTATGACGCATTTCATTCAACTTCTATGACATGATTGAGCTTTAATACCAATCATAGGTATGTTCAAAGCCGTCCCTTTTTAAGCGCCATAGGACTATCTTAGATGGCGCGTCTGTCATCTAATTTGCGCGGCAAATCACCTCCAGATTCTTCTATAGGTGTCTGCCTAGGCATAGTATAAACTCGTCAACTAGCTTTGCAGTAGCAATCTCGAAGATTAGATCTCTAGTAACCTGGTTGTGTTTGCGTGGGTATAGGGTATTCGCGTTTTTTCTTGGATTCTATGAGGAATTTCTCGTATTGCGCAGTGTCAACAAGCGCATGAGTCATTTGTTGTACAATAGCTTGAGCAGTCAATCTTGCCGTATCCTCTCCCAACTCTTGAGCTAGAAATAGATCAGCCCCGGCTTGGGAGGCTTCAAACTCTACTAGTGGATCAGGCGCAGAACTACTCACGACGAGGGTCCCATGCGGGTTTTTGGCTTTCAATAGGCTAATGAGCTGTATCCCATCAAAACTCGGATAATGCGAATCGATAATCATAAGATCACAGTCATGAAGATCCATCCCTACTAATGAGCAGGGGTCTGAATAGATGGATATAGATAGCATTCCCATGAGCTGCCTATTTAATTCCTTTTCTAATACACTCGCGTATATTTCATTGTTTAGGACAATGATGCCTTTCATGACTCTGGTTTGTAATTTCGTCGTTTCCATATAATCTCCTTGGGATATAATCCCGAGCACAATAGCTAGATTTTTTAAACATTTGTTCGATTCATTCGTTTTTCAAGAACTAGAGCTATTGCAATAGTATAGTATTCGACATAGTGAATCTTTTGTTTATAGAAATTATCAATTATTATGAAAAAAGTTGCAATTCTTAGTGGCGACGGCATTGGTCCAGAAGTGATGAAGGCTGCCTTGGCGGTTCTAGATGTAGTAGAAGAAAAATATCAGTTTAAGTGTGAGAGAGTAGAGGCGTTGGTTGGCGGGATTGCCATAGACGAAAAGGGGTCCGCTCTCCCAGAAGAGACAGTCAATATCTGTCGAGATAGCGACGGAATTCTTTTTGGCTCGGTAGGCGGTCCAAAATGGGAATCTCTACCCCCATCTGAGCAGCCGGAGAGGGCTGCGCTGCTGCCGCTGAGAAAGATTTTTGGACTTTATGCAAATTTGAGGCCAGCCGTTTGCTATGCCGAGCTAGTAGAAGCTTCCCCCATCAAGACCAAGCTCATACCCAATGGGTTTGATGTCTTAGTTGTCAGGGAACTGACTGGTGGTATCTATTTTGGCCAGCCAAAGATGACTGAGCAAATCGATGGCGGGGAAAGGGCGGTGGATACACTCGTCTATACGACTCAGGAAATCGAGCGTGTGACACATATGGCTTTTAAGGCAGCGCAAAGCCGCCAGAAAAAGGTAACTCTAGTAGATAAAGCGAATGTTCTAGAAAGTTCTATTCTTTGGAGAAAAACCGTAACCGAAATGGCGAAGCACTATTCTGAGGTCGAGCTTGATTATATCTATGTAGATAATGCAGCGATGCAGGTGCTAAGAAATCCTGGTCAGTTTGATGTGATGCTCTGTGAAAATATGTTTGGAGATATCATTAGCGATGAGATTGCAGCAGCTACAGGATCGCTTGGTCTGCTGCCCAGTGCCTCTCTTGCCGATGGTGCATTTGGCTTATATGAACCGAGTGGCGGCTCAGCTCCAGACATTGCGGGACAGGGTATTGCGAATCCTATAGCACAAATTCTTAGCTTGGCATTATTGCTAGAGTATAGCCTCGATGAAGTTGAGGCAGCAAAAAGTATTCAGAAGGCGGTTAAGCAAGTGATTGCTGACGGTTTCAGAACAGCAGAAATATTCACCGAAGGGATGACTAAGGTAGGCACGGCTCAGATGGGGCAAGAAATAGCCTCCAGAATAAACTAGCGATAATTATCGCTAGGGAATCAGACGCAATTTAAGTGCAATAGTTGACTCAATCTGCAAGGATTAAGGTGTGAATAAGAGGTGACCTCTTAACCTTAGGGTAGATATCACTGTCATGAGAAAAAGATTGCTGGTAGGAGTGGGAATTACCCTGGTTCTTATTGTTTCGCTGCTATTCCTGAAGTCCTTGGGGTCCGTTCAAGTTATAAAAATGAATAAGATAACAACAGGTAGCCGAATTAGCTCGGTATCTGGTAGGGCTGCGGATATCTCCGAGCAGAGTCTTTCCAATTTCGTCCATCACAGCTAAAAGCGCCGTGAGGTGCCACCTGAATTTTTGGAAGATATGAAGCGATTGGAAGTAAGTATGGAGCGATCCATCAAGAATCTTCAACTGATCGATCGCCCCGATGGGGGCAAGAGACTCTCACTTAACGGCGCATTTCAATTTGTTTCCGCGGCCAGAAGAATGCCTGATGGGTCTATAAAAGTTGGCTGCTTTGAGCACTACGACAAATTAGAAAGATTTCTTCTGGATGACC
This sequence comes from Verrucomicrobiota bacterium, assembly GCA_039192515.1. NCBI lineage: Bacteria > Pseudomonadati > Verrucomicrobiota > Verrucomicrobiota bacterium. Next base: position 23,694 of record JBCCXA010000007.1, read on the forward strand.
CCGCAGTGTCTCAAAAAAATAAACAGCAGAATCAACCAGAGTATGAAAAATAAGCTTCAATGTGCTAAGATTTTGGCCTTAGCTGCGGGTGTTACTATCTCTTCTATCACCTACGGTGCCACCTTTAGTTTTACCTATCTTGACGCTGCAGGTTTTGGATTTAATGACGCAACTCCGGTTTCTCCAATTGGAGGTAATAATGGAACAACCTTGGGGGAGCAGCGCAGGAACTTATTGGAAGAGGCTGGGAATACTTGGGGTGTGTTTCTGGATAGTAATATAGAGATTAAAGTCCAAGCTTGATTTTTGTCTCAAAGTTGTACTGCTTTTTCGGGAGTGCTTGCCAGTGCAGGCCCAATTTTTATTGATAGAGACTTTCTCAATGCTCCTCAGAGTAATACTTGGTATGTTTCATCCCAAGCCAATGCCTTGTCCAACTCGGATATTTTTCCTAGCGCTAATGATCTAGCTGTAAATGTTAACAATAATATTGATGCAGACCCTGTTTGCTTAGGAGGTGCGGGCTTTTACTACGGGTTTGATCATGATTCGGGTTCACAAGTGGATTTGCTGAATGTCTTGTTACATGAATTAGGTCATGGGCTGGGCTTTTTATCTCTTGTTAACGATGCGGGTGACTTTTCCTTTCCAGATAATACACCGGATACTTTTTCTAGAAATATGTTTGATCTAACAACTGATAAGAACTGGGCAGATATGTCCAATGCTGAGCGTCAAGCTTCATCGACCAATGATCCGGAGTTGGTATGGACAGGAGAGTACTCCAAAGCCGGTAGTCGTGCTATTTTGAAATCTGATACGGTTGTCAATGTCCTTGAGCCGCTAGATATAGCGGGCAGTTATAGCACTGGTTTGGCTGGGTTTGGCCCACCATTGCCGCCCGGTGGACTTGTGGGTGAGGTCGTTTTAGTAGATGACGGGGTTGGAGTAACATCTGATGGTTGCGAGCCTGCCTATCTAAACGCAAATGACCTAGTTGGAAGAATTGCCTTAATTGATAGAGGAAGTTGCTTCTTTACGGAGAAGGTGAAGAATGCTCAAGATGCCGGTGCCATAGCTGTGCTTATTGCTAACAATACTAGCTCGCCTGCGTTGATTACCATGTCAGGTAGTGATCCTGCTATTAGCATTCCTTCCGTTTAATTTCCTTAAGCGATGGCAATTCCCTTAAGACAGGTTTACCGAATCTTCTTGTTGAGTTAACACAAGACGCCGACCTTATAGGAACCAACGAGACTTTGGTTCGTCTATATGCCCCGAACCCCTTCCAGTTAGGCTCAAGGCTTTCACATTGGAGTGAGGATACATTTCCTGATCTACTAATGGAGCCTTCCATATCACAAAATTTGCGCCAAGATCTAGACCTAACACTCACAGCATTCAAGGATATTGGCTGGCAGCTGAATGAAATTCCCTTCCCCCACCAATCTTATACAACTTTTGTAAACGAGTCTTTTCCGTCAGGTGCTAGTCTTACCTCGCCTGCCGATAACCCAGATGGCGATGATAAAACGAATCTAGAGGAATATACTTATGGATCTAATCCCTTGGTGGCTGACTCATCAGACAATGCCATTTCTTTAAGCGTATTGGCTTCGAATTCCGGTCTCCTTACGTATAAGCGTAATCGATTAGCAACGGATATAGACTTTTCTCTAGGAATATCCTCCGATCTTGCATCATTTGTGGAAGCAATCTCTGGCACAGATTTCTTGCAGACCCATGTTCAACAACTTAGTAATTCTGTGGAAGAACTAACAGTAGAGGTTAATCTTTCAGCACCCCAGTCTTTCTATGAAATAGGTCTCGAGCTTGATCCAACTCCCTAGTGGCTGCTCACATTCTAAACTTCGTTTTACTTCTCTAGTTATATATTTGACGGAGCCTGAGTAGGCAAAATTCTTAAATGCATTAAATAACTAATTACTAATATTTTAAAAGTAGCGTAGATGTTATTATGCAGATAATAAATAATATCTAATGCTTTAGAGCAAAAAATATAAAAAAGAAGTGCGGTTATCTTAGTTCTTTGTTAATAATAAGTTATTGTAAAGCTTTAGTTATAATGTGTTGAAGCCATTGTTATAATGAAAAAAAGATTTTTTGCTGGAATTTTGGTCTTGTTATCGGTTTTCCTGTTGTGCTTTGTGTTAAAGTCTATGCGCTCTTCTGAAGTTTCTGAGGATCAAGAGAAATCTAGTTCAAATGAAGTGAATTTAGTCTTTGGTGAAATGGGCAGAGCCATCTCTCGACAGAAAGCAACGTCAATCAATCATAGTCGTAAACGGCGAGAAATATCCCCAAAGTTCTTAGAGGAGGTAGAAAAAATGAAAAGCCGGATGAAAAGAAATATTAGTAATCCTAAAATTATCAAGCGTCGGGATGGAGGGGAAGGACTTTTGCTAAATGGGGCTTATCAATCTGTTTCAGCTGCTAAAGTTATGCCGGATGGGAAGGTGGTGGTGGAATGCTTTGAGCATTATGGGTCTCTTAGAGAGTTTCTTGTTAAGGGTGCTTCTGCCAGCACAGGAGATAAATAATTAAACCTAACTTGAAAATGAAAAAGAAATACATGCAAGCTGCTATAACTGGCTTTTCTTTGATCCTGATTGGTCATTCATGCTTTGGCGCCAGCTTTAGTTTTACTTACCTCGACGCCCCTGGTTTTGGGTTTAACGACACCACTCCTGTTTCTCCAATTGGAGGTAATAATGGAATAACCTTAGGGGAGCAACGCAGAAACTTATTAGAAGAAGCTGCTAATCGGTGGGCGCTCTTTCTTCAAAGTGATATTGAGATTGAAGTGGAAGCTCAATTTGAAGCGCTGCCCTGTACGGCTATTAGCGGGGCACTAGCGAGTGCTGGCCCAGTAGCAGTAGAGAAGGACTTCCCTAACGCTCCAATCAATGACACATGGTATGTTTCATCTTTAGCTAATGCCCTGTCAGGTGCGGATCAGTTCCCTTCCGAAAATGACATAATAGTCAATGTAAATATAAATGTGGATGCTGATCCAGCTTGCTTGCTCAGCCTAGGATTTTATTACGGACTTGATAATGAGCCCGGTCTGCAGATTGACTTATTTAATGTTTTATTACATGAGCTGGGTCATGGTTTGGGGTTTCTGACGCTGGTGGATAACGATACGTTTAATTTCCTAGAAGGCACTCCTGACGCTTTTGCCAGAAATATGTTTGATCTTGAAACTGATAAAAGCTGGGTAGATATGACCGCACTGGAGCGAAGTGTTTCGGCAACCAACGATCCTAACCTTGTCTGGACGGGCGAGTTCTCTAAGGCGGGTAGTCGTTCCATAATTAAATCGCAACCCATTTTAAAAATTCTTACGCCAAGCAATATTGCAGGTAGTTATGATACAAGATTAGCGGAGTTTGGGCCGCCATTTCCACCTGGGGGTCTAGAGGGAGAAGTGGTTTTAGTTAATGATGGGGTAGGAGTTTTATCAGATGGCTGTGAGGCACCCTTTGTGAATGCGAATGAATTGGTGGGTAGAATTGCTCTGATAGATTGGGCTACATGTTTATCTCTTGATAAAGTGAAGAACGCCCAAGATGCAGGTGCCATAGCAGTTATAGTTGCTAATACGGTGAGCAATCCTTTATTAAGAACGATGCTAGGTATTGACCCTGAAATAACAATTCCGTCCGCCTTTGTTTCTTTGGATGATGGCAATACCCTGAAAGCAAATTTATCTCATTTATTTGTAAGGATCTCTGAAACTCCGGATCGCATAGGTACCAATGAAAGTCTAGTCCGCTTGCATGCACCAAGTTCATTCCAGGCCGGTTCGAGCATTTCGCATTGGAGCACGAACATTTTCCCTAATTTATTAATGGAAGCCGCACTTCCTCTGAATCTCCGTCCAGACTTGGATCTAACACTTACTGCTTTCAAAGAAATAGGCTGGCCGCTGAATGAAATTCCCTTCCCTCATCAATCTTATACAACTTTTGTAAACGAGTCTTTTCCATCAGGTGCTAGTCTTACCTCGCCTGCCGATAACCCAGATGGCGATGATAAAACGAATCTAGAGGAATATGCCTATGGATCTAATCCCTTGGTGGCTGACTCATCAGACAATGCCATTTCTTTAAGCGTATTGGCTTCGAATTCCGGTCTCCTTACCTATGAGCGTAATCGATTAGCAACCGATATAGACTTTTCTCTAGGAATATCCTCCGATCTTGCATCATTTGTGGAAGCAATCTCTGGCACAGATTTCTTGCAGACCAATGTTCAACAACTTAGTAATTCTGTGGAAGAACTAACAGTAGAGGTTGATCTTTCAGCACCCCAATCTTTTTATGAAATAGGTCTCGAGCTTGATCCAGCTCCCTAGCGACAGCTCTCATATCAAACTTGGTTTTGCTTCTCTAGCTATATATTTGACGGAGCCTGGGTAGGTAAATTCTGGAAGCCTGGGGTGTCTAGAAGACTGGGAGTGATCTGAGTGTAGCAATAGACTGAGACCATCATGGTTAAGCTATCTATTGAGTCTAGTCATAGGTCTATGCCTCCGTTTGGAGGCATGGTGCTGAAAAAATTTGTGGATCAATAGGAATAGATGAAGATCTAAAGGGACTTGATTTGCCAAAGCTAGGCTCTCACAGAGGCTATCAGGCAAAAGAAGTTATTGAGAGTTTCAAGAAAGTAATTCATCGGATACTTCTCCAACGCAATAAATTAGGCGTGAAATCATTTTTCGGAATGACAACCGAATAACCTTTTCTATATTACCTGCCCCCAATTTATCCGTTAGCACTCTATCCACCCAACCTTGAGCTAAAAAATAAAATATCTCGATCTTATTCCCAGATTTTTTATGTTTTGCAACCTCTTCTAGAGTGCTCCAATCACATAGCTTCCAAGTTTTTTCTGAGCTTGAAGTCTTTCCGAAATTAAAAAAGCAGTGCCAAGAGGCATTCAAACTTACGCTTAATAGAGAAGCATGGAGTTGATAGCGTATAAGAACTTAAGTTTTCAGAAGATTTGAAGTTTTAATCAAGCTTTACCCTTATTATTCAAAACGCCTGAAGAGAAATGATATCGGAGTGGCAATTTAGGGTCTCTGTTTTCTTCAGGTATAACTTCAAAGAAAACTTTGATATGCGATGGAAGATGACCATCCAAAAGTGCAATCAATAAATCCTCATAAAACTTCAGCAAATTATCAATGCACGTGTTCATCACATCTAATAAATTCTGAGGTCTACCCATGTCATAGTCAGGATGTACAAACCTCCATGTAGGAAGTCTTATTGTACCATCAGGCTCTAATGAAAAATCAAGTGTTTCCACAAATTCATCTTTTTTGGGATGTTCCAGAGTATTTCGTATGTCGATCCATGTTTTTACCCAAACCTGATCACCAGCTAACATTTGAGCTAACAAACTGTCCTTTCCTTTTTCTTTCTCAGCCCATAATTGCGCTTTATGAAATTTTGCGTTCTTGAAGTCGTCTTTATTTGTTAAAGGCAAAAATAATTTTGAAATTGTTTGCAGACCTCTCTTCACCTCATTTACAAAAGATCTAAATTCGATATTAAAGTGATCGATTATAGGCAGGGTTTTCGGTTTATCAGGCCTTGTGTATTCCTCCAAATTTTCCTCTATGGTGCGAACATGATTTTCTACCTGCTGCTTTAATCTTTGCTTGATAAACCGCAAAGACACAAGCGAGTTCATAACCTCCCAGCTAATATCTGATATCTCTGCATGCTTCTTGGTTCCTTTAATGAAAAAATTCTGAACGAGGTTTTCAGTCTGAATAATAGTCCTTGCTACGATTGGATCAGATGCACCGTGTGGAAGAATAAGGTTTTGTGTCCAGGGGACATTTTCATGTTCAAGATTGGGATCTATATCGTCTGGTGATCTATACCGTAAAATCTTGTTCCTGGTGATGTAATATAAACCGTTTTCTCTACCTATAAAACTGACAAATTCATCGCCCTCTTCGAGGTCTATTTCCAGTGTCACTGCCCCATCACGACTCTTTCTAATTTTTTCTTTACTGCTTGGTGAAGCCATATTCCCAGATAATTTGTATCAAGCTCCTACAAGCTCCAAGACACCTTGTTTGGCCTTGCTTCTAGGCTTAAGCACTTGAATTTGAATATTACGGTCGAGCTTGAGCAGGAAAGAAAACAGCCGATCCATCGTAAAGCCTGTTAGATTTCCCTTTTTCAATTTGGAGATATCAGGTTGCGTTGCTCCAATCAAATCAGCAGCTTTTTTCTGAGTGAGCTTACGTCTTTCAATGGTTCTGATGACCTGAAAAGCAAGATCAGCTTTGGCCTTATATTCAGATGAGTTTTCAAAACCTAAATCCTGAAAAACATTTCCAGAACCTCTTGTAATACTTCCTTTAGATGCATTTTTCATTTTCTGTTTTCCTTCTTCTGATCCTCAAGAGCGATCTTGAGCCTTGTTTTAATTAAATCCATATCCTGTTTCGGTGTTGCTATCCCGCTTTTCGATTTTTTCTGAAAGCAGTGGAGCACATAAATCTTGCCCTTCAGCTTGGCAATATAAACAGCGCGATAGGTATTGCCGTCATGGTTATCTCTTAATTCATAAACACCTTTAAATTCTTTTCCTTTTAACGGCTTGGCATCATAGGGTGTCACACCATGTCGCACCTCATGAAGCCGGAAGCCAAAAAATTGCTTCACAGCGATGGGAAAACCCTTTAGGTCTTCAAGAGAACTGCCAATCCAATCAATAGGTTTTTCACCATCCATTAAATCAATATAGCATATCTACTATAAACAATAAAGCCCCAAATATAGTAAATCTACTATATTTTATCGTAATAGATATCGTAGACTTTAGAAGGAATGGTCTTAAGTCAGCTCTATTTTAAGCATCTCTGAGGCCAGGAAATCACGAAAACAATACGTGGTAAAATTCTCGAATCCGGGGGGTCTAGAAGACAGGGAGTGATCTGAATGTAGCAATAGATTGAGACCATCATGGTTAAGCTATCTATTGAGTCCAGTAATAGGTCTATGCCTCCGTTTGGAGGCATGGTGTCGATGAAAAAATTTGTGGATCAATAGGAATAGATCAAGATCTAAGGGGACTTGATTTGCCAAAGCTAGGCTCTCACAGAGAGCTATCAGGCAAAAGAAGCTATTGAGAGTTTCAAGAAAGTAATTCGTCAGATATTTCCCCTACGCAATAAATTAGGCGCGAAATCATTTTTCGGAATGACAGTTAGCATCCAGACTCAGACATCGACAGATCTTAAAACCTATGTTGAAAACGCGACCGAAGAAAAGTCACGCTTAGCGAGTGATGTGACGAAATGGATTGTGAGCACAGCGGCGGATACAGATAGAAAATTCCTCTCTGCTACAGCAAAGGGCAGGGAGAGTGACTAGAACTTAATGGGAGATCACTTGTTGCTAGGCCTTGTCGAGCTCTCCTTTCTTCTGGCTCAAGCCCTTAGGCCTCTTGTTCAACTTCTATGACATCACCCAGCTTTAAGCTCTCAAAGAGGAGGGTTGTCGAGCTCGTCTTGGATTTTAGCTATCTACTTCAGCAAGCTTGGCTAGCACTTCTACTTCGATTTCATTGTATAGCTCAGGCTTATTCTTAAGCTCTTCCTTGGCAGCGTCTCTTCCTTGAGCAACTTGGTTGCCTTTGTAGGAGATCCAGGCACCACGTTTTTCAACGATTCCTTGCGCTATGGCAAGGTCCAGTAACGAGCCGGTCCTGGAAATACCTTCATTGTACATGATATCAAATTCGGCCTCTGTAAATGGCGGTGCTACTTTGTTCTTAACCACTTTAATTTTTGTGCGATTACCGAGAACGGTTCCGTCAGTCGCCTTGATTTGACCAATGCGCCTGATGTCAATTCGCACACTAGAGTAGAATTTCAGAGCCCTTCCGCCAGGGGTGGTTTCAGGATTACCGAACATGACACCTATCTTTTCGCGGATTTGGTTTGTGAAAATGGCGATGGTTTTGGCTTTGCTGATAAGCGCAGTGAGTTTTCTCATTGCTTGGCTCATCAAACGGGCTTGGGCACCTACCACGGTATCACCAATTTGTCCCTCCAGCTCATTTTTGGTAACTAGTGCAGCAACGGAATCTAGGACCACGACATCAAGGGCATTGGATCTGATAAGGGTTTCCGCAATGCCCAAAGCCTCTTCACCAGAGCTAGGTTGTGAAACGAGTAGTTCTTCCATGTTTACACCAAGCTTGCGCGCATACTTAGGGTCAAGTGCGTGCTCAACATCAATAAACGCTGCAGTGCCGCCAGCCTTTTGCGCATTGGCAATCGCTGTTAAAGTGAGGGTTGTCTTACCAGAGGATTCTGGCCCATACACTTCTACTACACGTCCTCTGGGGAGGCCGCCGACACCGAGTGCTCGGTCTATGACTATAGCGCCAGTAGGGATAACATTGATATCCATTTTGGCATTTTCATCACCAAGGCGCATGATGGAGTTTTCTCCATACTGTTTTTGGATAGCTTGTAATGCTAGATCGAGATTTTTGCGTTCAGCCTCTTTTTCTTTATCGACTTTTTTCTCAAGTGGTTTTTTGGTCGCCTTTATTTCTTTTGCTTTGGGCTCGTCTAATGTTTTTACCGCCATGTCCATTCTCCATTCTAGCTATTTATTTGCTTGTTGATGTGTTACTAAAGTTTGTAAATCCCTTCGCAGTAGATCCAGTGCAATTTGCGATGCCATTACTTTAAAGCTTTCTCGATTCTGTACAAGTCGCTTTTCTAAAACTGTTATCTTTGGCTTGTCACCATGGCTAGATGCGCAGGCGATATAGACGAGTCCTACCGGTTTATCAGAAGTACCACCTCCAGGACCTGCAATGCCAGTTAAAGCGATGCTGAGATCGGCTTTAGATTTTTGTAAAGCGCCGATTGCCATTGCCTTAGCTACGTTTTCACTTACTGCTCCATGCTCATCAATAAGTTCTTGTGGAACGTTCAATTCGGAGGATTTGCTGGTGTTTGAGTAAGTGACCCAGCCCCCACAAAAAACCTCAGAGGATCCTGGGATATTGGTGAGTCGATGCGCTACGAGTCCCCCAGTGCAGGATTCAGCGGTAGTTATTTTCTTGTTTAGACCTCTAGCAAGTCTGACGACAGCTTCCTCTATTTTGATGATCTCATTCGCATAAATGAATTCATTAAAGAGGTTGGTGACTGCTGTAACAACTTTACTCAGGCTTTCAGAGCTTGCACTAACTAGGCGAATATCCAGTTCTCCCAGTCTAGCGCAATAACCTATATCAACATCATGAGGTATATTTAGGCTGTCCATGATCATGTCCTGAGCAAGAGATTCTCCTAAACCAGTTAGTCTGAGTATATTTGTTTGTATGGTATTTTTATGAGGTAGTAAGGAATCAAACCATGGCATTATTTGCTCAGAAAACATAGGATACAATTCTCTAGGTGGGCCAGGCAGGCAGATAATCCATTTGTTTTTATGTTGCAGTCTTAGGCCTGGAGCCGTTCCGTGGTTATTCTTAAGAATATCGGCACCCTCGGGAATCATCGCTTGGATCGTATTACTTTCGGGCATCTCGTAGTCTCGCTTCTTGAAAAATACTTTAATGGTTTCCAAGGTGTCGGTATCGAGGGTTAGTTTTTTTTTCGTCACTTTAGCGATAGCTTGACGAGTGAGGTCATCAGTAGTTGGTCCTAATCCGCCAGTTATCAGGATTAGGTCTGCCCGTGCCAGGGATTCTAAGAGAGCCAACTCAATAATTGAGCCGTCGGGCACCGTAGCTTGTCGGCTTACCTGTAGGCCCTTCAAGGCAAGTTGCTCGGAGAAATATCGCAAATGCGTGTTGAGGACTTGACCCAGCAATAGCTCTGTGCCTGTGTTGATAACTTCAATGATCATGTTGATAGATGGTTTTGTATGAGTCCTTGTTTTTGATGCGGAAGGAATTTTCTCCCTTTAATGGCTCTTTAGCATGAATGGATAATAGATCACCGCGTGAGAGTTTTTTGACTCTCTTTTTGTCCTTAGCCTTGAAGCCTCTGGTAAGCAAATCATGATGTTCTAGTAATCCGTTGGAAGAGCAAATGCTCATTTGTAACTTACCTGCTGTCTCAACAACAGGTGAGACCATGCGGCCTAGATCCCCTTCAGGTAATGGGCTTGCTTCATGGCCAAATGCTAAATAGCTAAATTTCAATTCTTTAACAATACGAGGCTTATCTAGATTTTTGTTAATATCCAAAAGGGTTTGTGGAGGTTGCCACAAGTGGACTTCGTGGCACCAATGTTTCTCTCCGTATTTTGAGAGCATGGGACAAGCTGATTGATGTAAACAGGGGCCCCAGATTTTGAAATCCCTGTTTATTAAGTAGTCGTGGAGTTTTTCAAGCCGAATAGCCGTTTCGGAAAGCGCGGGCTCTATTAAAAGGCAAATACCCTCTTTTTTTAAGTGCGATAATATTGTATCTAGCCAACTCGTAGCTTTTTCATGTGGTGCTTTGTAAAAAAATTCTCCCAGAGAGAAGCTGGCTATAATAATATCCCAAAGGTTCTGTGAAGGAAACTTGTGTGATTCTAGGATGTTTCTAGCGTCTCCCATGTGAGTAATCCATCTTGTCTGAGGCCATAGAGTTCTATGTGCTGTGGCACATTTCTTTAATAAGTCTAATTGGACTCGAGACTGGTCAACAGCATCTATTAGCACTCCGGTCGTAAAATGACGGCTCAAACGATAAGCTAATGCAAAGGATGCAGCGCCTAAGCCACAGCCTAAATCCAAAATTCTAAGGGGTTCTGGACTATTTGGGTTCCAGTGGCGAAATTTAATTAACTCATTGATAACATAGTTTATGCGAGCAAAAGTCTGAGGAAAAAAGTAGCAGCCGTAAGCGAGCACTGCTTCAGTGTCCATGGCATAACCTGAAAAATCTTCGTCTCTGTCCGAGGTGAAGACATCGCTTAAAACTTCAGCAGCAGACGCTAATCGCTTGATCGTGGTGTGAGTGCTGGAGGAGAAATAATAGCTAGATGCTTGTTCCAACCACCAAGAGTCGAGTGCCTCAGGATAATGTGTCATATCATCCTAGCCTTGCATTAATCAATGAGGTAAAGTCGCTCTTCAATTTTATTGATTAATGAGAGATTTTTTTGTGCCAAATTATCTCTATCGGTGAGACTAAGTTCCTTTTGCAATTCGGGGAGTTCTTCCATAGCAGTAGAACTTAAGGCAATAAGCTTCTTGTTAAAAATATTAGCTATATACGTATTGAGCTCAGATGAGTTTTTGATCTGTCCTTTATCAGTCAGTTCTTCTTCTAACTGGTTCAAGCTCTCGGTATCCCTGAAGATAATGGCCGTACCTTTCAATTCTCCGCTAATATCCATGAGAGGTTGAGTGCTTTGGATTAGGTCAATTTTTCCTCCTGAGGTGTGGCGAATAGAGGTTTCCAGTAGTATATGACTCGATGCGGCGCCTTCTAGGTGTATCTGCTTTTGGTTTAATACATGATAAACCTCACTGAGCTCTTTGCCTATGCAGTCCTGGTAATCGCATCCAAGAAGGTCCGAGGCTTGGAGATTCATCAAGGATATTCTTCCGTTGTGGTCAGCGGTTAAAAATGCTTCAGAGTTGGGGTTGGCCTTGTTGTTATTAACGATTTGGCTCTTTGCAGCGGGAAATTCAGTTTTCTGAGGAGTATTAACAGGCGTATCTTCTGCTAGAGGAGTTTCTTGTTTGAGGGCTTCTTTATCTGCTTCAGAAGATTTGCTTTTCTTGCTAGGGAGTTTGAAAGGAGTGATAGAGGATGCTCCCGTAAAGCTCTTAAGGGGTAGGTTTTTAGCAACGTCCAAAGGCAATTTTAGATTCTTTTTACTTTCAGACTCTGGTGAGGGTGGCGGTTGTACACCTTGGCTTGGTAATGGAGGAGGTGGTGTGTTGGCCTCATCCAAGGTGACTCCTTCAAGCAGAGGCGATATGTTAGGACTTCTTTTTTCCAAAAACACAAAGATACATTCTAACTTAGCATCCGCTGTGTAGACGCCATTCATTTTTAAAACAGCGGAGAAGGTTTGGTTTTCTTGATTAATAAACTTATCCTCTATTTGGACTTCAGTCCGTAATTTCGACTCTAATTTTTGCTGGAGTGAATCTATGGCGCTTTTTGCTCCTTCCACAGCTAGTTCAGAAAATTTTCTCCCTTTCCAGTCCTCTTCAGATTGGAATTGAAATAGTGTACTCAAAGCAGAGTTTGCTTCCATGAATCTACCCTGGTTGTCTAGCATAGCTGACGGATAGTCCACTGAGCCAAACAGTGTGCTAAGTCGGGTTTCGGCCACTTGCAAATCCAGCAATGTTGAAAAATTTTCTGTTTCTGTAGTTGTTTGAGATTCTTGTATCTGCTCGAAAACGTAAAACTTGCACCAGATGCTTCCATCCCCACTGCGAACTGCATTAATGGAACAACGTGTTTTCAATGCACTGGTTACAGGAGACTCCCAATGGATTTCAGTAACATATTGGTTTAGTTTGCCAGACAGTAAATCGGAGGCTTGATCCATATTGGTTGGTATAAAGCCTTTGCTGTGAAATTGATTGAGTTTTCGTTGCAACAATGAGTCTCTACTTTTGCCTAGCCAATGCGCAAAGGTCTGGTTTGCGAAAACAATCTCATCTTCAGCATTAGTCAAAGCCACTCCCATGATACTGGAGGAGGCTAGTCCAATGAATCGGGTCTCGGCATCGTCAGCTATGGTCTTTGCCTCATTCAACTTAGATAAATCTTCCATCAAACAGATTATCTTAGAGTCGTCTAATATGCTGGACTTGAAGCCGTGCACTCTTGCCCATGTGGCTTGAGTATTTTTCTTAACCAATGCTCCATCGGCTTGATATTGTTCTAGCTCATCGTGCCAGCATTTGGTTCTGAGCTCCTTTTCGTCTACTCCCTCTTCAGCAATGAAAAGGGCATTCATGTGGATTTCCTCTGCGTTATCGTACCCTGTCCATTCTAGAGCTTTACGGTTGACATGGGATGCTTGTCCTTCCTCGTCAAGGATGAAGATAGGCACGGGCCACTGCTCTATTAGATTAGTTAGTGCTGATTTTTGGGACTCTAAAGTTTCTTTTCTATCAGAGAGCCTATTCTCTAGATCTATATTATTTGTATTGGCCGCTTCTAATTCAGACTCGTGTTCCCTGATTTGAGCGTTTGATTTTTCCAAAGCATTTTCGAGTTCAGCAATGCGAAGTTTTGTTTTATCTAATTCTGCGGTTGATTGGTTGAGTGAGACTTCGTGGGATTCTATGGTGTCAGTCTTTTGGGATAAACGGTTCTCTAGTTCCCTGGTCCTTTCATTAGTAGAAGCTAATTCTTGATGCAATTGGCTTTGTTCCTCCTGCGAGCTTTCTATTGTAGTATTTAGTTCTTGGATCTGTCTTTCTAAATCCTTGGCGATAGTGCGTTCCGTTTCTAATGAAGCTTCGCTCTTTTTTAGATCTTGGTTTGCGCTATCTAAAGCAACATGTTTAGCATCCAATTCAATTTTAGTTTCGTCTAGTGTGTTGTTTATATCAGTGAGGTCTTGCTCTAATTGTGAGATGTTTTCTTTGGCTTGCTTAAGAGATTCTTCTTTTTCTGATAAATAATTTTCAGATTTTTCGAGGGAAGTGATTGTTTCATTAAGCGTTTCGGTTGTTTCTGACAAGCTGCTTTTCATTTCCTCTAGCTCATGGCGTGTTTCCTGGAGCTTGGAGGTAGTTTCGCTGTGAGAGTTATTTTCTTCAGCTAGCTGCTTTTCTAGTTCTTTGATCTGAGACTGGGTTTCTTCAAGTTGCTTTCTGTGGTCCTCTAAGCTGGACTCGAGAGAGATAATAGTTGTTTTCCTGTCTTGCAGTTCTTCGCCTAGGCTCTGCTTGTCTTCGTGCTCAGTCTCTAGCTCAGCTTGGAGCTGCTTAATTTGAGAAAGGTCCTCAATCATCAATACTACTGACCAGTCAGATAGCCCCTCTTGTTTGATCAAGGAACCAGTAAGTTGGACGGGTATCAGCTGTTCATGGATCACGAAGCTAGCTTCAATGCGGAAAGCATCTCGGGTTTTCTCGTGGCAGTCGAGGAGAAGTTTGTCTAAAGATTTACGGTCATTTTCACTTATATAATCCAATAAAGAATGGTCACTGAGCTCTAAGGCATTATCAGAAAAGAGTTTCTGAGCCAAACGATTTGATTTTAGGATGTGGTTTGACCCATTAAGAATCATCGCAGGCGTTGCCTCTTGTTCAAAAACAGCACTGAGATGGGCTTCTGTCTTTTTGTTGGATTTTTCTAACTGTCTGATTTTGGATAAGTCCGTTAGAATAGAAACAGTTAAAGACGTAGGGCCTTCAAGATTGTTGAAGGTGATACGGCTTAGATTTAACCGGCCCCAGATAGTTTGGCCTGATTTTCCTTCAAAACGTTTTTCTATTTCATAAAATGGATGATCTCCACTATTGAGCTTGTTCCACTCATCCTCCTGAATCGGGCTGTCTCCAGGGTGAATAAGGTCATCCCAAGTTTTGAAACGCAGTTCTTCGGATGTGTAGCCTAGTAGGCTTAAAAAAGAGTGGTTAGCTCGTAGGAAATTTCCTGTGTCATTGGTGAGCGCTACAGTTAACGTTGGGTGGTTGAAGAGTTTGTCTAGCTGCTCAGATTTGTTCTTTAAACTGTTCTTATCTAAAAAGCTTTCGGTGCGATTATCAACAAGGAGTATGAAGTACTGGGTTTCATGATGTTGGTCACGTATACATTCTAGAGTTAAAACAACAAAGAGTTTTTTGCCGTCTAATCCCTCTATATGAAGATTGGTGCAGAGTTTGTCCTTTTTTTCTTTTACATACTCTTGCCATTGCTTAGAAAAGCTTTCTCCAACAAGTATTTGATCGATTGCCTTTCCTAAAACCTCCTCTTTAGTGATAGCGAGCATTTCAACAAAGGACTGGTTTGTCTGTTCAATAAGGCCATCCTTAGAGATGAAAAGTAGCCCCATGTTGTGAAGCTCTAAGGCCGATTGCACAGGTGTGTCGCTAGCTTTTAAAGCGGCTTCTTGTTTCTTGAAATCTGAAACATCTTGCAGTTCCACTATGTAGAAACTTTGATCGCCTTTACCTAGTAAGGATAGATGAATACTAATGATGCTATCTTTAAACTTTTGGTCTTTGCTGCTTTGTTCCCATTTAAATTGGTGCCTCTTACCAGCTAAGCAATGGCCGATTTGTTCTTGAATCTTTGCCTTTTCAGTTTTTAGGATATCATTGAGTTTCTTGCCGCTAAGATGTGCATGACCTAAGAGTGACTCTGCGGTGTTATTTGAATGGATAATGATGCCTTGATTATTGGCGATAATAAGTCCGCTTGTAGCGGATTTGAGCAGGATATTGAGCTTGCTGGCCTCTAGTTCGTAAAGTCCTTGTAGGTTTCTATAATCACTTTGAAGACCTTTAATTGGACTTAGATCTTCAGCAATGCCCAAGATATGAATTAACCCGCCTTCTTTATCCTGAATGGCTCGTATGGTGAGATTGCATGTTCGCTTTTCATTCTCTGCGGTCAGCAGAGAAATTTCTTTTTGCAGGCGACCTTTTTTGCTTTTGGATACTTCTTTAAGATAAGTCTGAATTTTTTTAAAGTCACTTTCAGCCAATACATCTGTTAGGCCAAGTTTCTTAAGTTCCTCTGTTGTTCTAAGAACCATGTTGGCAAAGGCTGGGTTTACAGCTTGGAATTTTCCTTCGAGGTTTAAAATGAACTGTCCGTTTGGTGAAGCTTGAAAAGCTTCATCGCTTGCAGTGACTTGTCTAGATAGTTGAATATCAAGAGTCTCTAAAGTTAGATTGTCCTCAAAGGTGAGTATACCACCTATGATTTTATTTTTTTTGCGAAGCGCAGTAAGGCTCAAACGGACTGGTCGAGGGGCTTTGTCCTTTTGACTAACCTTGCATTCGATCTGGCAGTGGTGTCTCTCTGATGAGCGAAATTCCTCGATGGTGGTGGTCCAATGAACTTTATTCTCATCGGATACAATATCGCTAACTTTCTTGTGTGTGAATTCTTGCTCGCTCCATCCTAGTAGAGTCTCAAGGGAATTGTTGCAACTGAGAATAGTTTCGAAATCTTGATCAAGAGTTGCGAGGGAGATGGGTGAATGATCGACGGCAGCTGCGTAGCGTGTTGATAGTAGTGAGGCTCTTTGTTCTTTTTCTAGCTCTGATGTGATGTCTTGGGCAGTCACTAGAATGGAATCCAGTTTGTCCTCCTCATTGTGCACGCTAGTGAGAGAAAAATTTATTTGCTTTCGGGTAGTGGTTTTACCTTTGCCAGTTTTTATTTCTACTTTGTGTTTGAAAACCTGTGATGTGGTATGGCCTTTCAGGCAGTCATCTAAGGCTTTGATATCTTTACTTTCTTTGATGCCAAGTAATGAAGTAAAAGAAGTCTTTTCAATTTCTTTGACATCAAGGCCTATGATCTTAGCAAATACTTGATTGCACTCGATGATCTTTGCCTTGTTATCTAGTATAACAATGGGCAAATGTGCAGAGTGCTTGATAGATTCGAAACGAGACTCATGAATGACCTTTTCCTCAGAAATACTTTTTAGGTCTTGCCGAATTTGGCGCACTTCAGTGAAGTCCTCTAGAACTTCTAGGAATAGAATCTCATCTGGATTGTCGCTATTGAGCAGCGTGACGTGAATTTTGCCCCAGAATATAGAACCTTCTTTGCAAACAAAGCGCTTTTCTAGGTCAAAGCCTTGCCGTTTGCCGTCTAGACATTCTTTCCGCAGTCTAGCCTCTTGTTCGTGATCTTTTGAGTCGGTGATGTCTGTGTGACGCTTCATGCGAAGTTCCCCCCAGCGGTAACCTAAACGCTCTAGCATGACGTTATTCATGCGCTTGAAGAAACCTTTGGCGGAGGTCGCACAACAGCCCATAGTGCCATTATTGAACAAAGCGTCGAAACGCCTCTGTAAATTAGCTAACTCAGCTTCAGCCTTTTTCTTGCCAGAGAAAAAGGCCACTTCAGCAGCAACTCTGCCACTGAGAGCTTTGAAGACGCCGCGAATAATGGCAATATTTTTGAGAGGCTTTGTATCGGCTGCGACTAGATATCCGCAAACTTTTCCTTCCGCATTGATTAATGAGATACCTGCAAAACCAGAAATTTTATTTTTCTTTAGAAAAGAATCTTCAGAGTATTTCTCTGAGGCCGCTTGGATTCCTGCAACAAACTTATTGGTAGCGATTCCCTCCAAAGGGGAGCCCTGTAGTGAATAGTTGAAATTTTCAACGCTTGCCCCCTGGCAAGTCACAGCAAGTGTCTTGGTGATCTCCCTTTTGGCTGGCAATTGTTCTGTGACAAAAACCCATTCGACTTCTAGTACTTCGGCTATTTTTTTGGTTAATAGGCCCAAGAAGGCAGTGCCTGATCGCTTGAAAAAAATTTCCTGAACAGAGCGGATAGCAGCTTCCTCCTTTAAGGTTCGTTCTTCTGATGCTTTCAGCGATAGGTAATTAATCAAAAGTGTGCCAGCATTCTTAAAACGTTTGTTTAAAGAGGGCGTCATGCGCCTTTCATTATCATCAACAAAGCACAGTGCTCCTATAACTTCGTCTGAAGCTCTTAGCGGCATGATCGCGCCAAAGCGGACGATTCCATCTGCGGGGTCTGTTTTGACACCTTTGGGGTAAGGGACTAGTTTTGAAAACGAGGCAATGTCATCATCCTTTGACTCAGTTAATTGCCTGGTGATGTCATCGTGAATCGAGGAGAGCTTGAAGGGTCTTTGGGAGTCTTCCCAAACGATTTCTGCTTCATGCGTGCATACAAAAACGCAAGGCGCTTTTAGGGAGTCCATCATAAGGGAACCAATTTGTTTAAAAAGCTCCTTACTAAAGTCGTTAAGAGTGAAAGGTAAATGATGGGCAGAACCTGCTGTCGGTGCAGGCACTTCGATGGAGTCTTCTTCGTTAATTAAGCTTTGTTTTTCTCTTGAAAATAAGCGGGCGACGTTACGGGTATTTAAATAAGGGAATGGTTTTTTCACAACCTACGCATTTGTTGGGGAATTATTCATCTGAAGGCAAAATCATGTAAACTGAGCATTAGGTTATAACCCTTGCCAAGAGATCACAAGTAAGATTCTATCTAGCGGTCTAGTCCGCAGCTTGAATTCTATGGATAAGTTTATATGGTGGTGAATATGGGTGCTAATGAGTCTTACCAAAACCTCTTAGAGCGAACCAGGCGAGTCGCTCTGCTTAACTCCACTTCTAGTCTTCTGAGCTGGGATCAAGAAACCTACATGCCAGAGCAGGCAGTCCAGTATCGCTCCGAGCAACTGGCTTTTTTATCCGGCCAATCGCATAGGCTATTCACAGCGGCAGAAGTTGATGGTTGGTTAAAAGACTGTGAGGATCATGATTTTGAAACGGAAGGTAAAGAAGCAGTTAATGTTCGAGAATGGCGTAGATCATATGATCGGGCGACTAAGTTGCCGTCAGTTCTTGTAGAGGATATCAGCAAAACGACTGCTCTGGGGCGTTCGGTCTGGGTGCAAGCACGCAAGAACAAGAAATTTTCTGAGTTTAAGGACACGCTCCAAAAAATTGTTCAACTTAATCTCCAGTGTGCGGAGCACTGGGGCTATGAGGATTCTCCCTATGATGCGCTTCTAGAGGAGTATGAGGCAGGTGCACGTTCCTCCGAATTACAGAAACTATTTGCTGAGCTTGGTCCCAGGCAGTCGGAAATAGTTAAAGAGCTGACAGAGAAAAGCCAAAAGATTCCAGAGGATTTGCTTTATGGAGATTACCCAGTAGAAAAACAGCAAGCATTTAACAGGCGAGTAGCAGAGGCATTTGGTTTTGATTTCGAGCAAGGCAGAATTGATCAAACCACTCATCCCTTTTGCACAGAATTGGGGCCAAGGGATTGTCGCTTGACTACGCGGTACAATATTAAAGATTTTACGCAATCGCTATATGGTGTTTTGCATGAAGCTGGGCATGGGTTGTATGAGCAAGGTTTACCTGAGGAGGATTTTGGAACGCCTTGCGGGGATGCTGTGTCTCTGGGAATCCATGAATCTCAATCTCGGCTTTGGGAAAACAAGGTAGGTCGTGCCAAAGAATTTTGGGAATACTGGCATCCTATTGCTTGTGAATATTTTCCGGGCTTAGCTAAACTCTCGGCAAGTCAGATTACAGCAGCAGTAAATCGTGTTCAGCCCTCGTTTATTCGAGTGGAAGCTGATGATGTGACCTATGATTTGCATATTTTGCTACGTTTTAAAATTGAACTAGAGGTAATGGAAGGAAGGTTGAAGGTAGAGGATATACCTGCTTTTTGGAATGAAAGATTTAATGAGCTATTTGGCTTAGATGTGCCGGATGATTCAGAGGGTTGCCTACAAGACATTCACTGGTCATTGGGTAGTTTTGGCTACTTCCCAACCTACTCACTAGGCAACTTAAATGCGGCACAGCTCTATCACAAAGCACTGGATCAAAATCCGAATATTTTGACCGAAGTACAAGGCGGCAATTACCGGGCCCTTCTCAAGTGGCTGCAAGAAAATATCCATCAGTCTGGTAAAAGACTTCTAGCACCCGAACTTATGGAAAAGGCAACGGGCGTCAAACTCTCAATCGAGCCTCACTTAAAGGATCTAAGGGCCAAGGCAGAGCTTATTTCCTAAGGCTCTCCTACAGTTTCTTGAGTGCATTAATGAAGGCCTTGGGCCCGCCTTCCATATAGCCTAACTGCCCCAGTTTCTTTTCTTTGCCGTCGAGAACAATAATGGTAGGGAAACCACGGATGCCATATTTTTTGGCTAAAGCGTCATTCGCCTTCTTTTGCTCGGCAGATTGCTTCTTTTTATTAGGGAAGTCGACTTCTAGTAAAACCAAATTTTCTGCGGCATACTTTTTGAATTCATCTTTTGAAAATACTTCTTTATCCAGCCTGATGCACCATCCACACCAGTCAGATCCGGTGAAATCCATCAGAAGCTTCTTATCTTCGTTTTTAGCTTGCGCAAGCGCCTTCTCATAATCAGTGAGCCATCCTTCTCCGGCTATCCCTGTGGAAGCCATTATTACAGCTATACATGCTGATAATAGAAATTTCATTGTAAGCGATCCTTTCTGTAACATTGTTTATTTGTATATACCATAGGACGTTGGATGCGGCCACTGCATTCCCTGATAATTTAAAAAAAGAAATTCCCTTTGCTGGGGTGGACGTTATGTTTTTTGCTGTGAGTTATCAAGTCCTGGCTAGAAAATACCGCCCCCAAAGCTTTGATGAGGTTGTTGGGCAGCAGCATGTCATTCGGACTTTGAAAAATGCCATTGCAACTGGACGTATTCCGCATGCCTTTTTATTTGTAGGCCCGAGGGGAATTGGTAAAACTTCGACAGCTAGAATTCTGGCAAAGGCGCTTAATTGCCAGAATGGTCCTCAATCTGACTTTGATCCTCAAGATGAGGTTTGTCTGGAGATAGCAGAAGGACGTTGCATGGACGTCTTAGAAATTGACGGAGCTTCCAACAATGGAGTGGAGCAGGTGCGTGATTTACGAGACAATGTCCAATATGCACCGACACGAGGTAAATTTAAACTCTATGTCATCGACGAAGTTCACATGCTTTCTACTGCTGCGTTTAACGCGCTTTTAAAGACATTAGAAGAACCCCCTGCTCATGTTAAATTTATCTTTGCTACCACGGAAGTGCATAAGTTGCCGGCCACTATATTGTCGCGTTGTCAACGGTTCGACCTTAAGCGCATATCTGCTGAGGATATTGCAGGGCATTTGCGCTATATTTGCGAACAAGAGGGAATTACTATTGAATCCTCGGCGCTTAAGGTTTTGGCCCGTAATGCTGAAGGTGGACTAAGAGATGCGGAATCGGCACTGGAGCAGCTCATTAGTTTCTGCGGTAAAGAAATTAAGGAGAGTGATGTTCTAGAAGTTTTTGGTCTAAGTGGGCCGTCTGAAGTATGGGAGCTAGCCAAAAATGTATTAGCTGCAGATTCTGCTTCTGCGTTAATACAGGTGCGTAGACTCGCTGCAACGGGCAAAGATACCGAGAGGCTTACTAAAGAGCTGCTATACTATTTCCGGAACTTTCTACTTTTCCTTCTAACTCCCCAGGAAGCGGAAGCTCAGCTAGATGTCACTGAGTTCGAGCATTACCAAGGTGTGAGCACTAAGCCAAGCCAAGAGCTTCTTTTGGCTTATATAGATGAATTAATGACGTTGGAGGAAAAACTTCGCTTTGTATTAGTTAAGGATGTGGCATTTGAGATGGCTATCTTGCGTTTGGCCCAGCAAAAACAGAAAATATCTTTGGAGGAAGTTATTCGTCATATTACAAGCGGAAGCCCGAATAAGGAGCTATCTACTAAAGCAGTAGCGCCTCCATCCGTGCCTCAACCTCCACCGAGCAGTCAAGCCGAAGTGACTCCTCAAGTCTTAACTTCTGGGAAGAAGGAAACGGCTCACATACTACCCGCAAGTGCCCCTAAAGCAGAAACGGTGCTGCATAAAGTGTCTGAACGGATGATCAAGAAAGATATTTCTTTCAGGCGCTATTTGGAAACCTGCACTTATAAGGAGTATGAGGAACCCAATTATGTAGTGAGGATGACCTCTGGGAAGATGCTTTACGACGCATTTCTTAAATCCCCCAAATTTAAGTCGATCGAAAAAGCGATTGAGCAAGAACTCGGTGTCGGCACTAAGTTAGTGATTGATTTTATAGAGCGCCAAGAGGAAATTTCAGAAGTAGCGGAGCAAGCAGTGCCTAGCGATGCGAGGTCTGCACCCAGAGAAGCTCCATCGGTGACAAAAGAAGAGTTCCTTAATGATCCTTTGATTAAGCAAGCCATGGAAGCCTTTGATGCACGCATAGTAGAAGTGCGAAATTCATCTTAGAAAATTTTACATGCACCTTAAACCTAATAGAATTGGAGAAAAGCTATGAACCCTATGAAACTAATGAAGCAAGCTCAAAAAATGCAGGCTGAGGCCCAGAAGATGGAAAATGAGCTCGCAAATAAACGATTTGAAGCTAGTGCTGGAGGAGGTGCCATAAAAGTCGTTGTAGATGGAAAAAGCCATTTACGTGATGTAGTAATTGATCCTGAAATATTAAAGGAAGGTGATGCGGAGATGCTTCAGGATTTCATTCTTACAGCTTATAGAGAATCCTCTGAAATGGCTGTAAAAGATCAAGAGGCTCAGATGAAGAAGCTTACTGCGGGCATGCAATTGCCTCCTGGGATGGGCTTCTAGACTTCAGGTGGATTATCCTCTTTCCATAAAACAGTTGGTAGGTGCTCTGCGAGCATTGCCTTCCATAGGCCCTAGAAGTGCGGAGCGCCTAGCCTTATTTCTGATCCAAGAAGATCCACATATCGGACGTGAAATTAGTCGGACGATTCTTGAGGCCTTAGAAAAAATACAGCGCTGCCCCGAGTGCGGCTTTTTTACTGAAGCGGGAATATGTGAAATTTGTCGAGATGAGAAACGGAATGGGAGATTAATTTGTTTGGTAGAAAGTGCTACAGATGTGCTGGCATTCGAGCGAAGTAAAAGTTTTGATGGTAAGTATCATGTCTTGGGTGGTGTACTTTCACCGCTTGACGGCATAGGTCCCGATGAGTTGAAAATTCCCAAGTTCTTAAGCAGAGTAGAGCGAGACTCTGTAAAGGAAGTCATTATTGGTTTGAACACGGATGTTAAGGGAGAAACGACTTCAATCTACATAGCAGATAAGCTTAAGAAGATGGATGTTAAAGTTACGCGCCTAGCCACGGGGCTAAGTGTTGGAGGATCGCTAGAGTTTGCAAATGCTCTAACGCTTGCACATGCGCTGCAGGATCGAAAAGCGATATGAAGATTTCAACGATTATTTTTGATATAGGGCGAACTTTGCTTCACTTTGATTTTTCTGTCACACTTAAAAAGGTTTCTGAGAACTCAGATTTATCACTGGAGCAGATTGAAGAGGTTGCCTTTGGGATTAATGAAGCAATTCACAAAGAAAGGGTGGGTATTATAGATCAATATGAATTAGGGCAAATATCTTCGGAAGAATTCTTTAGTTCCATGAAGGAGATGTTTCATTTTCATGGCTCCTTGGAAGATTTGGAAGGTTATTGGTGTGATATTTTTACGCCGCTTGAGGATCATATTCAATATGCGAGGCAACTAGCTCAATATTACCCTATGGCGGTTCTCTCTAATACCTCGGAGGCGCATATTCAACATTTCGAACGAGATTATGAATTCTTTTCCATTTTTCGGCAGCGCTTTTATTCATGCCGAATGAGCTTAGCAAAACCTGATGCTAAAATTTATGAGCAAACCATTGCTGAAATGGGTGCAGATCGGTTTGAAACACTATTGATTGATGATCGAGAGGAGAATGTTTTAGGAGCAATGCAGCAGGGATGGCAAACTATTCACCTCAGACCAGAAGTAGATCTTAAGCTTGCATTGCAAAGCTATGAGCTTACAGGGATTTAGAGCGTCGCTTAATCTGAGTCTTTTTCCGCCATGAAGGCCTCTAACATTTCACGTGAAATCGTAAACTTAGCACCGCATCGCGGGCAGTGAATATGGATTGTTTCTTCCCCTTCAAATAAAGATTCTGGGTTCGCTTTCATAGTTGGAACAAGTAACTTCATCATATTGTCTTGGTTACAGCCGCAGAACCACCTAAAATAGCGTTTTTCCAACAAACTAAGCTCTTCATTTTGGTCTAACACTCGGATTGCTTCCTTGTCCAAGCCCATTAGCCACTCTGTATCACAGTCAGGTTGAGCGGAAATGAGGACGAAATCTTCATCATCATATTCAAAGAAACGAGCGTGTCGCTGTTCGCTTTGATAATAAAAGTGTTCTGCTGCTCTGAAAGGCAATTGCCCCTCAAATGCTGTTACGCTGCGTTGCACTGCATTGTCTCCTCTAACTACTTCAGAGTAGAAAAGATTTTCTTTGCCTGGCTTTACGTCTTTAGTGAATATCTGACCGATAACGAGATTTTGCTGATTGTCACCTGTGACAAAAATATTGATTAAAGGATCTTGGAAATTGAGAGTCCAAGCAGAGACCTCTATCTGAGGTCGGGATGCCGAATGCAAACACATAGCTGCTAAAGCTTCCTTGAATATCTGGTCGTGTTTTGCTTCATAGCGCAGGCTGTTATCGGCAAGGTGAAGATAATAATCTACGTAGAGCTTTTCAAAATTTGCGCGGGCTAGGAGCGCATTACGTTTTCGGACAAAGTAGGTTCGAACTTCAAGCCCGCGGTCTTCACTTGCCTTATCCTCTCCCATTGCCTTCTAGAACTAGCAAATAATTCTCGTATACCAAGAAATTAGAGGGAGAGAAATAAATCTGTCTCATGTTTACATTAGAATTGCCTCGGGATAGCGATAAACTATGATTTATAGACTATGGTTTTTCACCGCGGAGGTGCAAAGCGCACTTGGATGGAAGAAGAGATTTTATCGCGTAAAGTAATGAGAGTATCTATTGGAATAGCCCAACGATTAGCTCCAGGTGCCCTAGAGCCCTCACAAAGAAATACGCCTATAGACTTTTTAGCAAAAGAGTTCTCAAATTTGGAATTACAGGCTGGTGAAGATTTGCTTTCAATTCACAACGCTCAAGCACTTGGTTGCTCCAATCCTTGGGGTTTTCGACTAGCATTGCTTATCAATTTTAACACCCCTATTTTAAAAAGATAAATGAAGAGCGTTATGAACTCATGGATTCGATCTGCAGCTTTAGCCTGTGAAAAGCGATATTATAGATCTTTATGTTTCTACGGTAAAAAATAAAATGAAAATTTTTGCAATCGTAAATCAAAAAGGAGGAGTGGGTAAAACCACAACGGCAGTTAATCTCTCTGCGGCTCTGACAGAATTGGGAAAAAGAGTTCTGTTAATTGATCTGGATCCGCAAGCAAATACAACAAGTGGTCTGGGAATGGAGGCTCAACAGGGTATGAGTTTGTACCCTGTATTGATTAGTGAAAAGGCCATTGAGGATCAAATCCAACGTACTCCTTATGCTGATTTAGATATTATTACCTCAGAGATTGATCTGGCTGGAGTGGAGATTGAATTGGCTGCACTAGAAAGCCCTATTCATCGAGTCAAGGAGACATTAGAGCCTATGCGATCTAATGAAAGTTATGATTATGCAATCATCGACTGCCCGCCGTCGGTCGGCATTCTCATGACGAGTGCTTTAGTAGCGGCGGATGGGTTGATTATACCAGTTCAATGTGAATTTTATGCGATGGAGGGTGTCACCAAAATCATGGATCTTGTTTCCAAAATGGAAGCCTTAAATCCATCGCTTAGCATTTGTGGGGTCATTATGACTATGTACGACGCGCGCACACGTATCAGTCAGCAGGTTGTTGCTGATGTAAGAGAATATCTGGGGAACATGGTATTCGAAACAGTCATTCCTAGATCGGTTAGGATTAGCGAGGCACCTAGTTTTGGGGAGCCTATCACAAAGTATGATCAATGGGGTATAGGCTCCAGAAATTATCGAGCATTAGCCGAGGAATTTGTTCAACGTTTAGAAGGCGTTCAAGCAGAAGCTTAGTTTTTTTATCCAAACTTAGAGGATTAAAAAATCTTGGCCTGAGAAGCCTGGTATTTTGGTTGATGGCCTATAGGATAAATAACTGTGGAGCATTTCAATCTCATTGCCTCAGCCCTGGGCATTGCAGCACTAGCCGGGGTTAATTTGTACCTAACGACATTTGTCATCAGCGCTTCACTTTACTTTAATATTATCCAGCTCCATCAAAGCATGGAGTCACTATCTGTTTTAGGGCATCCTACTATCTTAATTGCATCAGGTATCTTGTATTTGATTGAGTTTGTAGCAGATAAGGTGCCTTGGTTCGATTCTGTATGGGATGTCGTGCATACGGCGATAAGGCCTCTTGGAGGTGCTCTTTTGGGCGTCAGCATGCTTGGTAAGATAGATCCAGTCTTTATGGTCTTAATAGGGTTGCTCTGTGGTTCTACAGCATTAACCGCACATCTCACGAAATCCGCCTCCAGGTTGTTGGTTAATACCTCGCCAGAGCCTGTCTCAAATTCTGCAATAAGTTTATTAGAAGATGGGCTGGTGCTTACAGGGCTAGCTGTGACTTATTTTACTCCAGTTTTTGCTTTATGTCTGGTGGTTTTATTCTTTTCTCTTTTTTGTTGGAAAGGGCTGGCTTTATTTCGCTATTGCATGGTTAGCTTGCGTTTTATCTTCTTCAAACTAACAAGTATCAACCAGGTTCCAAAGTTATCGAGCAAACTCCCCAAAAGTCTTCCCAGTCAGTTGAGAAATCAGCTTAATAAGGACTTAGAGAAAGATAATTATTTAGTTTGGGCATTTCCGATTGTGACAGGGAGGGGGCGCTTCATTCCACTAAATCATCGTGCTCATTTATGTTATATTCTACCTAGTGATAGACTAGGATTGCTCATCAAGAAACGCAAAACTGTATGGCTGCGCCGCCAAAAATTAGTGCTTAAAGAAAGAGAAAAGCTGCTTTACGATGAAGTGCAGCTATTTGAAAGGAACAAAGAAAAATTTGGGTATTATCTGCGTTTCGCAAAACACGAAAAAGGCCTCAAGAATTCTTTTCTAGCAGACTTGGATGACAGGAGAAAAAATCTGAGTAGTTTTGCAAAGTCTAGTTAACGTATGTCCAACCCAAATGATGCTACAGAGACTCAAAGAATTGCGCAAGGTCTTGGTCCCAAGAAGCGTAGGTTCTCCTTGAGGGACGACCTATTGAGGCCTATGTTCCACCTCTATCCTGATGAGGGCTCCGTGCTTGATAGTTTCGCCTTCGCTTGGCCATTTTGGCTATTGAGGACTACGCTCAGACGATGTGATTGAGTGCCTCTTCTGCGGCTCTCTTATTTCTGGCTCAAGCTTCCCGCTCAACTTCTATGGCATCATCCGAAGTCCATTACGCATGCAAAGATCGAAAAGTCTTTTTGATGAGTTTTGCTGTTCTAGCGACTTAAGCCAAGGAGCGTGTAACTATATTTAGACGGCTAACTTACCGCGCTGTTCTGTGCGAATTCGAAGCACTTCTTCCACCTCTGAGATAAAGATTTTTCCGTCGCCTATTTTACCGGTTCTGGCGCTTTCTATAATGGCCTGGACGGCTGGCTCCAGATATTCTTCAAGGATGACTACTTCAATCTTGAGCTTTGGTATAAAAGAGATTAGCTGATTACCTGATTGTTCGCCCAGATTGCCTTTTTGGCGCCCAAAGCCTTTAACTTCAGTAATAGTCATCCCTTCTATACCTATATCCCCTAGGGCATCTTTTACATCTTCAAGTTTAAAAGGTTTAATAATAGCCTCAATTTTTTTCATAAGATTCATTAGCAATCTAGAGGCTGTCGGTTCAGTGTCAGCTTTTCATTTGATAAATATTTGAAAGTTATTAGCTGATCTACTTAGTAGAGGGGTACCATCAATGATGTGTAGGCAATGAAAAAAGTGGCTGAAGGAAAACCTTCAGCCACTTGATCATCAACCAATTCGAGTTTTAATTAAACTGCTTTATCACCTTTTTCTTCGGTGCGGATGCGAATAGCTTCCTCAACCGGCAAAATGAAGATTTTCCCATCACCAATTTTTCCAGTTTTGGCAGCCTTAACGATAGCCTCCACTGCCTTTTCGGTTAGGGATTCTTCTAAGACGACCTCAATTTTTACCTTAGGTAAGAAATCTACCGTGTATTCAGAACCGCGGTAGATTTCGGTATGACCTTTCTGACGGCCAAACCCCTTGACCTCACTCACGGTCAACCCTTCAATGCCGATTTCAGTTAGGGCTTCTTTTACTTCCTCAAGCTTAAAAGGCTTGATAATTGCTTCGAGTTTTTTTACTGCCATAAATTTTCCTTTCTTTGTCTTCTAGTTAGAGCGAGCTTATACACTCACTCTAAATTGGCGACTTATTAAATTCAATTAGCTCTTCACCGCCTCTTGGAAGTCTGGGTAAGCCTCTTGTCCGTGCTCGCCCTTGTCGAGTCCCATGGTTTCTTCTTCTTCGCTCACGCGAACCCCCATGATAATCTTGATGATGAAGAATACAACTCCTGCGAAAACAAAAGCCATCGCTGCAACTGCTAAAACACCAATCAACTGACCGACGAATCCATAGTCAGCGTGGAAAGCACAAGCTAGAATTCCCCATATACCACACACACCGTGAACGGAGATTGCTCCTACGGGATCATCAACTTTTAACTTATCTAAAATGATGATGGAAGGGACAACGATGATCCCTGCAACAACCCCTATAAAAATTGCCATCTTTGGCCCGAAAATATCAGCATTCGCTGTAATACCTACCAAACCAGCTAAAATTCCGTTAAGAGCCATGGAAAGGTCAGGTTTTTTAAGGAAGATCCAAGAAATTACAATGGAGGATAACGCTCCACCACATGCTGCTAAAGTTGTTGTTGTAAATACTTGGCCTAAAGGTCCAGGAGCTGCAGACAGAACAGAGCCACCGTTAAATCCAAACCAACCCAAGAAAAGTAGGAAGACACCAATAGCTGCTAGAGGCATACTATGACCCGGAATAGGCTTGATTCCCGTTTTGGTGTATTTGCCTTTGCGTGGTCCAAGGATGATTACACAAGCGAGAGCGGCGAACCCTCCAAACGCGTGCACGACTGCAGAACCCGCAAAATCTTTAAAGCCGTTTTCGCCGAGGTTCCCTAACCAGCCACCACCCCAGTGCCAAGAACCAACGAATGGGTATCCAATACCAACGAGGATGGTCGCGAAAATCATAAAGGGCAGAAGTTTAATACGCTCGGCAACCGCACCGGAA
The DNA here is from genome assembly GCA_039192515.1 of Verrucomicrobiota bacterium. Taxonomy (NCBI): domain Bacteria; kingdom Pseudomonadati; phylum Verrucomicrobiota; species Verrucomicrobiota bacterium. The sequence continues at coordinate 52,664 of JBCCXA010000007.1, forward strand.
ACGATAGTGGCTGCTGTGGCTGCGAACATAGACTGGAAGATAAAGTCTCCATACCCAGTCATAGCTAGTCCAACGCCGCCGTATCCAAAGGTGCCTCCACCATCAGCATTAAGGTCACCAATAGGGCTTCCAAAAGCAAAGAATCCAGGTATAAGCCAAGCATCACCTGGGTAATGGCTCATGAACCCCCATACAGCATAACTAACAACGCCCATGGAGATAATGAAAACATTCTTAAAAAGAATGTTAACTGTATTCTTTGATTGGCATAGGCCACTTTCTAGCGAGGCGAAGCCGAGGTGCATGATGAATACCAAAGCGGCTGCTATACATGTCCACAGCATACTTGTGGTAAAGAAGTCAAAGGCATACGTGTAATCACCTTGTTCAGCGACAAGTGCGTCGTAATCAGCCTTATAATCATCTGCCATAGCAACGCTAGGGTCCATAATCATGGAAATTCCTAGAACCAGTGCGAAGGCAAATAGTGTATTTTTTATCCATTTACTCATTTACATTTCCTTGTTGGTTTTAACTTTAGTTTTTTAATCCAGGATGTACTAATCACCTGGTGACTTGGCTCGCGTACTTAGCAGAGCTTGTGCCAAGTTGACGAATAGTTTGTGGAACATCATGAATCATATTTAAGTAAAAGGTTAAGAAAGTTTAGAAATAATGTGTCAATAACTGCAAATAACGGTATTGGTTTATTTTTTTACTCATTTATGGCCCATATGGATAAAAAAAGCCAATGGTTGAGATCAATGCAAGAAATCATGCTATAGATAAGTTAGATATTATCACTCGCATCTCGTTCGAATTCTATGACATCATCGATCTAAAATTGGCAGGGAGCAAATCTAGGTTTGGTGATCCACTCAGAAAGACCTAACCTTCTTATCTATGAAGATAGCAGTATTCAGCACTAAAAGTTATGATGAGGAATTCTTGGCGAAGGCTAATGAGGCTTTTGGTCATGAGATAAAATTTTTGGAGCCGAGATTAACTATTGAGACACTATCTTTGGCCAGTGGGTATCCAGCGTTATGTCTGTTTGTTAATGATGTGTTGACCGCAGATATGCTGGAGAGGCTTTCCGAGGCTGGGACTCGCATCATTGCATTGCGTTGTGCTGGTTTTAATCATATAGATCTTGCTGCGGCGCAGCGGCATAACATAATGGTTGTCCGTGTTCCCGCCTACTCGCCACAGGCGGTGGCTGAACATACACTCGCATTAATCCTCTGTTTGAACAGGCGCATTACGAGAGCTCATGCAAGGGTTCGAGAAAGTAATTTTTCTTTAGCTGGCCTGCTCGGTTTTGATTTATCGACGCGAACAGTTGGAGTTGTTGGGACTGGTAAGATAGGTTTAGCGGTTGTAAAGATATTGGCAGGCTTCGACTGTAAAATTTTAGCCTATGACCTTTACCCAAATAAAGAGGTGGTAAAAAAGGGTGGCACTTATGTCAGCTTCGAAGAGCTGATGGCCCAGTCAGATATTATTTCTTTGCATTGTCCGCTTAACCCGGGCACTCACCATATCATAAACGAAGAAAGCCTTGCTCAGATTAAAACAGGAGCCATGCTGATCAACACCAGTAGGGGAGGATTGATTGACACTCCATCTGTGATTCGTTCTCTGAAGTCTGGGAAACTGGGCTATCTTGGTCTCGATGTCTATGAGGAGGAAGGCGACTTGTTTTTTGAGGATCTTTCGGGAGCCGTTCTTCAAGACGATGTCTTTGCCCGTCTCTTAACATTCTCCAATGTAATTATAACAGCTCATCAAGCGTTTTTCACAGAGCAGGCCCTTGGGGAAATCGCGCATACGACTCTGCAGAATATCACCGAATTAGAGACTACTGGTAAGTGTGGAAATGTGGTGACTACTGAGCTCTTAGGTGCAAAGTAAGATTTTGATAATTCTAGTCGCTACTAGAGGAATTGCTGCGAGAGGACTTGCTGGGGGTTCCAGTACCATTTGATTTATCCAGTTGGCTGAAAATTTTAGAGAAATCGGTAGTGGGAGATTTGCCGGACAAGGTGTCGGAGCGTCCTACAAAAGTGACGCTGTCACTAATAGAAATTTGGGGGGCCTGGATGTCTCCATAAAGCTGCGCTTCACCCGTTACATCGACGCGATCTTGCGCTGCAATATTCCCTTGAACTTTTCCTCGCACTTCGACGGTTGCAGCGGCCGTGATAGATGCTTTGATAATGGCTGAATCTCCAATGATAAGTGGTCCTTCAGCGACTATATCGCCTTCGATACGACCATTGATTTCCGTGCGTGAGCTAAAATAAAGTGTCCCCTTAAGTTCTACATCCTCAGAGAGGTAAGCACCTGATGATTTGGAAGAGGATTTGCTTGATTTCGAAAGTAATGAATTTCCTGTTGTGCTCATAGTTGTTGCATTAGGTGTGTTGGAGCTATCGGAATCTGGCTTAAAAATTCCTCTGGTTAGCTCTTTGGTTTTGTTCACAAAATCATCGACGCCTGTAGTCATATTTGACTCGAATATCGTTATTAAATTTCGTATAGGCAATAAAATTCTTGAGAAAAAAGAAATAAAAAGGCTAGTTTACCTACGGATTGTTGAGATCAGCACGGATCTCTCTCTGGTAAATATATGGTTCATCACTTGCAATTGATTAAGCTCAAAGGCGAAGATCTCAATGAGGCTGCCGAGGAATTAATGATCGAGGCTAGGATTCGTCTTTTGAAGATACCAGAAGTCGTGAACCTTTTTTGCGGGAAGCGCATAGAGAAAGGGAAAGATGGACATGATTTCTTTTTGAGCATGGAATTCGAAAATATGTCCAAGAGATCTATAGCTTTGGAAAGTCCAATTTATATTACATTTAAACACAAAGTATTGGATCGATACACGGCTTCTATTACCGGAATGAATTTCGAAATGGAGCCAGGTAAAGATGTTAACTATTCCTAGTCCAAGGTAGAAAATTCTCTAGAAGAATAAAAGTTATTCACATTAAATCTATACTACTGCAGCTTAATATTTCATATTGTTGTCTGGCGTTTTCCCTTTCTAGGAAAGGCTATAAGAGTTGCGAGGCTAAAGAGATTCGAATTTTAAAGGGCTAATAAAGTATGGACTCTCAAAGTCAACTGTTTAAGAGGACTTAGAGGAGGTAGATTTTATAAATTAGGGTTGACCAATGGTTAAACTCTTGTATCTATTGAGTTATTCACAATATAGATGTTGGTATTTTGTGAATAACTAACCAATCCATAAGGAGTAATGAAAATATTATGATGAATCGTGCAGAACTCGTAGAAAAGATTCAAAAAGAACTTGGAAAAGAAACTAGCAAGGCGGCAGCTGAAAGAGCTCTGACTGCAGTTCTTGATAGTATCAAGGCTGGCGTCAAAAAGAGCAAAAAAGTGCAGCTTGTTGGTTTTGGTTCATTTGAAATTTCGAACCGCAAGGCTCGTAAAGGCGTAAATCCTAAGACAGGCGAAGAAATTAAGATCAAGGCATCAAAGACTATCAAGTTCAAGCCAGGTCAAGCGTTCAAAGATTCTCTGTAAGTTTATTTTTGTAATAAGCTCATATCGGCCTGAGATTCATTTCTCAGGCCGTTTTTTTGACGCATGCTTTTCAATTGTCATGCTTGTGCGTAAAGTTTTGTCGCATGGAATTAGTCATCACGAGTGCGGTAATAGCGTATGGGAGTGATAAGCATAGAAGATTGAAAGGGCTTGTTAGAGATCGGAAGATTCTCAAGGCACTCGATGATGCCGGTAAGTTGTTGCTAGAGGCGGGTGCAGGGTGTTTTAGTCTAGCAGGCATCGATATGGAAGATCATGTCGAGGAGCGTGGAGTCTCCCTTTCTGTGCCTTCTAGTCGTTGGCCAGAAGAGGTTTCTTATGGTGGGGAAATGGGAGGTATAGCAGCATGTGTAAAAGATTTACATCCGCTATGGATACTAAAATGTATTCCCAATATTGCTACTGCTGCTTTAGCCATCGAGACAAATTCACAGGGAGTGTCGCATACTACCGCAGAGGGCGGTTGGGAGGCTATGCGTCAAGGTGTTCGTGAGATTATGTCCGGAAGGACTGAAATGATGTTGTGTGGTGAGGTTCTTGTTGAGCCTAGAAGTGCTTCAGTTTTACTTCTTGAACATAGAGGACGCGCCGAAGCAAGAGGAAGAAAAGAGTATATTGAGCTGAATCATTTTTTGCTGGGTGATGCAGAGGCAAAAGAAATAGTGCTTACTAAGGCGATAGAGGAGATTCTTGATGGGTTTGCTAAATGATAAGGTAGTGTATATCACAGGATATAAGGGAGAGCTAGGGAGCAAGCTAGCACAATGCTATACTAGTTTAGGGGCGGTAGTAGTGGAGTGTGAAATGGATGTAACTAATCCAGCTTCTATAGATCAGTGTATAGATGAGACCTTGAAGCGGCATCGTCGTATAGATATTTGGGTTAATAATGCAGGAGTAAGTAGAAATTGTTTACTCGCTGCCGAAAAAGATCAAGAGTTGCGAAGGCTCTTTGAGATAAATCTAGAGAGTGTGATCAAATGTTCGCGTGCGGTAATTAAGGCTATGCTGCCAGCACGTTCCGGTGTCATTATTAATATTTCATCACTTGCAGCATGGCGCCCAGAAAATGGGCAATCTCTTTATGCCGCTAGTAAGGGAGGCGTAGAATCATTTACTAGAGCCTTAGCTAAGGAAGTAGCGGGGAAGGCAATTCGTGTGAATGCGGTAGCTCCAGGCTTTCTTGAAAGTAAAATGACTGAAGGCTTGGATGAGTCACATAAAGTGAATTTGGAAAAAAGGATACCACTTGGTCGTATGGGGCAACTAAATGAAGTCGCTGGGCTTGTCGCTTTTTTATCTAGCGATGAAGCTGCCTACATTACTGGGCAAATTGTGCGTGTAGATGGTGGGTTAGGTATGTAAGCTCTACGGTGAAATTATAGAAAGCGTTTGGTTTCGGTTGATGAAAATGCTTCTAAATAGTCTGAATGAAAGAATCTGAAATCATTGAAGGAGTCACCAGGGAGGTGGCTGAAGCTTTACAAATTCCTCAGGAAAATGTGAAGCTAGAATCTAAGCTTGGATTGGAATTAGGTGCAGAATCTATAGATTACCTTGATCTAACTTTTCGATTGGAAAAAGTCTTTGGTCTTGAAATCCCCGATGGTGAGTTATTTCAGAGTAGCTCGAGACATCCATCAACTATGTCAGTAAGAGAAGTGGTAGACTTTGTGGTAAGTCGCAAATCATGATTTCAAATTCCGCTGAGAAAAGAATTGTCATTACTGGTCTTGGAGCCGTCACCGGCTTTGGTCAGGGAGTGCAGGCGCTTCGAAAGGGTCTCGTGGAGGGCAAGTCTTGTATTCGCAAAATTGAGGATGAGGCTTTGTCTGACTTTAAATCTCAAGTGGCTGCTATGGTTCCTGCTGAGGAAACAGAAGGAGTGGCTACCGAGGATAAAGTTAATAGGATGGCGCATTTAGCTGCTTCTGAGGCCATAGCCAATGCTGAGATAGAAAAAGAAGAGATAAAGAGCTGTGCTTTGATCGGGGCTATTGGTTGGCGTTGGCCCAGTCAGCAAAGTGTTGAGTCGGGGCAAGTAGGGTCTATTTCTTACGGCGAAGGATTAAAAACATTAAAAGAGACACTTGGCCTAGGTGGCCGAGCTTCTAGCTGTCTGTCAGCTTGCGCGGCATCTACACAAGCTATCGGTCAAGCGTGTGATAGAATATTGAATGGTGAGTTAAATATGATCTTGGTGGGTGGAGCAGATGCTCGGGCTAATCCCTTGGGGATGGCAGGCTATGAAAAATTAGGAGCACTTGCTGCAGCCTGGAATGAGGAACCTTCTAAGGCCAGCCGGCCCTTTGATAAAAAGCGCAACGGCTTTGTCGTAGGTGAGGGAGCAGGATTTATTGTTTTAGAAAGTCTTAGTCAGGCGATAGCTAGGAATGTGAAGGTCTTGGGAGAAGTAGTAGGTTGGTCTTCAAATACAGACGCTTTTCGTCTTACGGATCCTCGACCGAATGGTGAACAGGCCAAGCATTGTATCAAGAAATGTTTGGAGATGAGTCAGCTACATCCACAAGAATTAAGTTGGATCAATGCTCACGGGACTTCTACTAAAGCGAATGATCGTATGGAGCTTAGAGCCTTGCATGGTGCTTTGGGGGTCGCGTTAGTAGATACTCCCATAGTGGCAATGAAATCTTTGTTTGGGCATTTGTCTATGGCTGCAGGCGTGGTCGAGACGATAGGAACAGTTCTTATGTTTGAGGAGAATGTAATCCCTAAGACTTTAAACTTTCATGAGGGTGACTCAGATCTAGACTTTTCCTTTCGTGTCAATTCTGTAACTGAGAGATTACAGGAAGTGCCTCAGGTTGTTCTAAAGAATTCCTTTGGATTTGGAGGACAGAATGCATGTTTGTTAATTAGAAGTGGTCTAGAAAATTGGAATGAGTGATATTAAACCTTCGAGTCAGAAAACAGAATTTCTTGAGGTTCTGAAGCAAAGGGATTTTTTTAGTTTGTGGGTAGGCCAGATCGTTGCCTCGATTGGTGATCGTTTCTACCAGTTTGCCATTCTCAATGTTGTGATCTTAATGAGCACGACAGTTGCCGCCGATTCCGTAACTACTGGAGTCGGCAAGGAGAGTTCTAGGATATTGTTTTTTGGAATGCTGCCTACCGTGCTTTTGTTCCCATGGCTTGGGCAAATAGTGGATCGTTTTTGTAGAAAGAGAGTCATGCTTATTACAGATTTAGTGCGGGCGGTCTGCGCTTTAACTATGCTGGTGCTTTGGGTGGGGTTAGACTTTAAGTCTCCACCATTGATGTTTTTTCTTATAGCGGTGGCGGGACTCATGAATGGGCTGTTTATACCTGCAAGACAAGCAGCGGTTCCCTTGTTGGTGGAGAGTAATCAGTTAGTTAGGGCGAATGCACTAGTGACCGTAGTAGGAATTGTGGCGAGTCTCTTTGGGGCTGCAGCAGGCTTCTTTGTGGCAGTTTTTGGAGAGCGCTCGAGTTTTATGATTACTACGGCTGGCTTTCTTTTCTCAGCATGGATGATCAGCCGGATAAAGACGTCTATGAAATTAAGGGAGAAGGTTTCCTTAAAAGCTCAATGGAGTCAGATTGGGGATATGATTAAAGCTGTGTTAGGGGATCCTATTGTCAGATTTTTATTTTTCTTTAGCGGCGGAACGCAATTCATTATTGGGTTGTTCTTTATTTTTGTTTTGGAGTATACGGTTGGGCAAATGGAGTTGCGTATACTAGAGCAATTTGCTGCTTGGTATGCAAATGTGGTGTTACAAATGGGGTTTAAGAAGCCCGAAATCAATCTGGATTTGTTAGCATTAGTCTTGCTGCTTTGTAGCACAGGCGTGGGGCTTATTTCCGGAGTAGTGATAGCAGGAAAATTTTATCATTTTTCCCATTTGGAAGGTTTGCCTATTTTGATGTTTGCGATCCTAGGGCTGGGTTTTGTAGGTTTTAGTTATGTCGAAACGCTGTCTTGGGCAATTTTTGCTAGCATGCTTATTGGTTGTACTTCTGCACTTTTGAATATTCCTATTGATTCGCGTTTGCAAGCACACGTCCAGGACCGTACACACGGCAGGGTGTTTGCCATGAAAACGGCATGGATGCATGTTTGTTTTTTGTTAGCTATGGTGCTTAATTTGAATGGCCAAATTCTAGAGTGGTTTGGTGCACAAAGAATGTTGCTGACTCTTGGATTGGTTTGCGTCGTTCTAGGCGGGATGATGGCAGTAATCTATCGTAAGCAGTTTAGTAGATTTTGGGATGCCTAAGGCAGTCATGCCCTCTGGGTACTTAAAATTTGGCGAAATCTCTTTCCATCACTATGAAAGCATGTAAATTTCGCCAGATATGGAAAAGACATTGATTTTATTGAAGCCGGACTGTGTGAGTAACAAGCATTGCGGCAAAGTGATTAGCCGCTTTGAGAAGGCTGGATTTAAAATTTTGGGTTGTAAGATGATGCAGCTAGATTCTGCCATTTTGAAGGATCATTATGCTCATGTAGCAGATAAGCCGTTTTTCCCGGAGATTGAAGCCTTTATGTCTTCATGTCCTGTGATAGCAGTAGCCTTAGAGGGTGAGAATGTGATCTCTAAGGTCAGAGAAATGGTAGGACCTACCGATTCCACCCAGGCCGAAGAAGGAACTATTCGAGGTGACCTTGGACAAGATAAAATGAAAAATATCGTTCATGCCTCTGATGGCCCGGATTCAGCCGCAGTAGAAATAAAACGTTTCTTTAAAGAGGGTGAGATATTTGCTTAGACCTAGTAGGGGCTATAAATACTAAAAGTAAGCCTTCTTACAGTAATAGAGTCAGCGTGTCCTTGATCTTCGTGAAGCTCTCGGATCATGTCCTCAGGAAAAGGTGGGAGTTGACCTCCCACTTCACGGATGGATTGAACGGCGTACTGAGCATTCATATAATGTTCATCTCCACTAATGACTTGTATGTTTGTGATTACCCCATCTGCTGTCACGTCGAAGCTTATGGCAACTGCACCTACTGAGTGTAAGCTGATATAGGGGTCTATTAGGGTTTTCCACCTGTATTCTATGGCTCGGAACATTTTGGTAATGTAAGCCCCTTTACTAGTGGCACTTATGGCGAATGAAGGCTTGCCGAAATCTTCCGCGGCACCTCTGAGTTTGCTAGCACGAATTTCTATAGATGCATCGGTAGCAGGTCTACTTGGCTGTTGACTTCTCTGGGGATTCACTGAGGTGACTTGACTTGGTGAGGCTTCTGAATTTTCGGTTGCATCTTTTAAGTCTGTCTTGTTAGGGGGACGGAATAATCCCTCATCTCTGAGAGGAAGGATCTCGGTCGTTTTAGGCCTGGGGCGTTGGAATCGTTTTTCTTTCTCAAGTTGCTGGTTTAGAGCAGTTGTTTCTTGCCTTTGTGCTTCAATCAGTTGTCTTTCTGCAGATTCAATTTTTCTAGATTTTTCTCGGTTAACAATGTGTTGTCCTGGGAGTTCTAAGCCCTCTGTAGAAGGCATGAATTTATTGCCGTCTTCTTTTTTTAAGCTAGCGGCCTTCGTATTCTCTGCTCCTTCGAAAAGGGTCTCTGGATCGGGGTCATCCGTTTTGGTTGATTCGTTGGAGTCAGCATAAAGTCTTTGCTGTTCTTCAAATAATTTTTTTAATTCAGGTGAAGGTTCAAGTAGCTTGAGGTTAATTTTTTCAGGCTCTGGTTCGGGCACCGCCTTAAGAAATTCCTGTACAAGATTTGAAAAAACAAATAGCATGATGATGAGGTGTATAAGCAAAGAAATGCCTAGGAATATGCTGACCTTTTTCATGCTTAATAAATAACTTTACACAATTTGCCTAAGATTTCTAGAGGCTGTTTAAAAAGTTTTAAGGCGGAGTGCTAGAACTAGCATTTTAGAATTGTGGGCAATTCTGGAAGCTATCAACCCTTGCCTAAAAGATGCAGTTAGTAATCATTATAGATGTTTATGCTAATGGAGATTGATAAGAATATTGACTAGACAGGTGACTAATGGACTATTATTTGGTACTTATAATAAATGAGTGAGTTGCAGATTGATCCACCCATGCTTATAAAGCGTCTTCGACCTAAGACATATTCTATAGCTATTTATATAGTAGCTTTATTTATTCTCTTAGAAGTTTTGGCTTTAGGTTTTGTTTTTTATTTTCGCAAGCAGGCGGTAGAAATCGAAAATGTCGAGGCCGCTTTGGCTGAAGAAATAGCAATTCCTTCGAGTTCTCCAGTAGAGCTTGTAGCCTCCGGCGATTCTGTCGTGGCACCTAGTGACGCAAAGTCTCGTTTGTCCATAGCTGAAGCCGAGCCCACGGAAGAAAAAATCATGAAGCTTAATGAGGAAGCTAGGCTCTTTCGTAATGATGGAGATTTTACCTTAGCAGAAGCCGCACTAAAGAATGCTCTAGCCTTGGATCCGGAGTATCCTGCTACATTGGCGAATTTAGCTATGTTGGAAGAAGCTAGAAAGGACAATGAAAAGGCCCGAAGTTACTGGATGAAAATTATCGATATGAAGGACAATGAAAAAGCAGTGGGTGTATTAGCTTTAGCCAAAGAGCGAGCCGCTTTAATTGAGGAGAGAAATCGCCTAGAAAGTGAGACGCTTGCGCGAGAAAAACAGTTATTTGAAACAACGAATGTCTTAGCCATTAAGGCTGTCAGAACTATACCAGATCCTTTGCCCGAGGAGCCTTCGTATATTGCGCGAGAGTTTGATCTAGCTTTTGTAGGAAAAGAATTGGATCCAGCTAAGGTAAAAGTTCAAGTGCTCTACTATGAAAAGGACCAAGCAGGTGAATTAGTAACTGGCCAAATTAGTGCTTCTTTTGTCAGTAAGTATCCTGATTGGAAAGGCAAAGGTGTTGAAACTTTAACCACCAAATGGTCCTCATCGAGTGGGAAAAGCTATTATGGCTACGTGATGCGTCTTTATTACGACGGTAAAGTGCAGGATGAAAGAGCTGAACCCCGATCATTACTAGAGAAAGCAAAATAAGATTGCTAGATGGTAGTGGGTAATTACCCTCAGGCTTTAAGCTAGTTTTGAAAGACGGGTTGAAATGCTCTTGCTAAACGACATTAGTCTCAAAGTCTCTCCCCAGGAAGACGCTCCCTACCTTTTAAGAGAAGTTACTCTTAACTATCCGAGAGGGCATTTTGGGGCAATTGTAGGACCTTCTGGTTGTGGCAAGAGCACGTTGCTTAAAACGATTGTGGGTCTCTTTGAACCTCAAGAGGGCAAAGTGTTTTGGGAGGGGGTTGATTTGGAGGAGCAGGATTTACATCCCACAGAACTAGGCTATGTCCCGCAATTTAGTATCTTCTATGAAAATCTAACGGTAGAGGAGTGTGTTTCCAATGCCCTTAAACTGCGCCTACATCTTCATGACAGGATAGGCTCTACTAAAGAGGCTGTAGCCAAGGTGTTGTCTGATGTCGGTCTTGAGCAGATAGCTGACCGGCGAGCTAAGGTGTTGTCTGGTGGCCAGCGTAGGCGTTTGGGATTGGCACTAGAATTAGTAAGTCGTCCGGATTTGCTTCTCTGTGACGAGGTAACCAGTGGACTAGATCCCAAATCAGAGGATGAAATTGTTCGCTTGATGAGGTATTTGGCTGATCAGGAGCGACGAATCGTTTTGAGTGTGACACACAGCATACGCCACCTTGATTTATATGATAGTATAACTGTTTTGTATGCGGGTTTTGTTGCGTATCAAGGACATCCAAATTCATTGCTGAGTTATTTTGATGTGCCAAGCGCTGAAGATATTTACCCTGCTCTATACAAGGCGGAGCCGGACTTGTGGAAACAGCATTGGCTGGAAAATGGTGACAGTTTTCGAATGGAGACATCAGGATTTTCAGAAAGAGAGTCCTCGAAAGAAAAGGATTCTCAAGAGTCTATAGCTAAGCCTGTTCGTTCCAAAAGACGCCTGCCTGGATTATTGAGTCAATGCTTGGTGCTTTTTATTCGTCGCTGGAAGTTGTTCTTCAGGGACATGAGTCAAGTGACTTTACAGGCTGCCTTGGTGATTATTTTTCCAGTGCTTGTCGTGATTTTCGCTCTTGATGGATTGCCGGATATTAAGAACATGAGCATGGATATTGGGACGGATATGTTGTCACGTCTCAAGGAGCAGATAGCCTTTACACTACAATCATTTAAAGTTGGGTCACTCGTTTCGAACTTAGCATTTTTGCAAGTGGTCCTGTTGACCCTGATGGGTTCAAATAACTCAGCACGTGAGATTGCGAGTGAACGGGCTATTTGGGAGAAGGAAAAATTAGCTGGTGTAAGAGCGATAAGTTATCTCACTTCAAAGACGATTTACCTTCTCTTTTTAGTCCTTATACAAGCAGGCTGGATGGCTTTATTTGTTAAACACGTTTGTGATTTACCGGGTGACTTTGCTCATCAAGCATTCTTACTTTTTTTAGCGACAACTGCTATGACAACCACTTGTTTGGCTATCTCAGCTTGGGCTAAAACAGCCGAACAAGGCTCTCTGATTGCGATTTATTTGGTGGGGTTCCAGGTGCCACTGTCAGGTGCTATTCTAGATATGCCTGATTACCTTGAACTAATTTCTAGGCCTTTTATTACAGCCTACTGGGCGTGGTCTGGTTATATACAGACTATGCAAGAGACCCGCTTTTATGACCTGGTTATTCAAATTGCGCCAACGAATGTTCTTAGTCTTGAAGCAGCGCAATGGGTCTTGATTAGCCAAATTTTGTTAAGCTTGTTGATTGCGTTCATAGGTTGTGCCCGCGGGCAGTGGAGTGATTAAGATCTTCTCCTTAAGCCAATCTTGGGACAAGCGATTTAAATCTATCACAACCCAGAACGATGTTATATTTGGCGTAGTTAGAGGGAACTCAATTATCTTTCACAAATGACTCTACAAAAAGTGGGTCCTTCATAAATAAATCCTGTGTAAGCTTGTAATAGAGAGGCCCCTGCGTCGAGCTTTTCTCTAGCATCGCTTTGATTGAAGATGCCTCCTACACCAATGATTGGTAGCTTTCCCTGAGTTTCTCTTGATATGAAGCGAATGACTTGAGTGCTTTTTACTCGAGCGGGCGATCCACTAAGACCTCCTTTTTCATTGATGGACTCTCTTACTTTTGAGTGGTCGATCGTTGTGTTTGTCGCGATGATGCCATCACAGTCAGCATCTTGAATACAATCAAGAACTTCCATAATCTGTTGCTTTTCAAGGTCTGGGGCAATTTTGACAAGTATGGGAACTTCTTTGGTGTCTTGCAGGGAATCCTTCTTATTCTCTTTTTGTAATATTTTAAGGATTTTAAGCAGCTGATCTTTTTCTTGAAGGCTTCGCAATCCCGGTGTGTTAGGAGAGCTTACGTTAATGGCAATATAGTCAGCATAAGGTCTTAGCTTTTGGAAGGATTCTAGATAATCCTCAGCAGCTTCTTCGATTTCCGTAACTTTAGATTTACCGATATTGATTCCGACTGGAATAGAGGGCCAAGTTTTATTTTGTTTATAGCGTTGAAGTTTAGTGGCGATAGCGTTTGCGCCATTATTAGGGAAGCCCATCCGGTTGATGAGTCCTTGGTGTGAAGCAATCCGAAAAATGCGAGGTTTGGGATTCCCCGGTTGTGCCTGGCAGGTAACTGTCCCAAGTTCGACGTGGCCAAATCCTAACTTGGGCCAAGCAGGTAGCGCTTCAGCATTCTTATCAAATCCAGCGGCTAGGCCTATGCGATTTGGGAAAGTGATACCCCAAAGCTTTATAGGATCTGATTCTAATAAGCTTGTCCAAGGCGAAATAAAGCGAGCGATAGGTGTTTTGGAAAGAGCGGCGAGTGAGATATGGTGGACCCGTTCGGGGTCTAATAGGAAGAAAAGAGGTCTCAATAGATTTTGATATAGATTTATCATAGTGGTAACCCACGATAATGGCCGCTAGTGAATCAAATGAGAAGTAGAATAGAATGTTAATGAGGCTTTATTTGCCTATACAGAAGGAAGCAAAGAGTTTATCTAAGATATCTTCATTGGTGCGCTTGCCTATGATTTCTCCCCAAGCATCCATCGCGAGCCTTAGGTCCGAGCTGACAAGCTCTGGTGGAGCATTTTGCTGACTTGCTTCTAAAGCGCGTTCTAACGATTCTTTAGCAGCAAGAAGTTGTGTTTCGTGGCGGTTATTGATTGCCACCATATCTGAGTCACTTCTCTCTTCATGCAGTCCTAATTTTTTGGTGACCTCCTTTTTTAGTAATTCAAGACTAGCGAGGTCATGTGTTGATATTTCTAGACCTTGGTGGTTGCTTCTGCGGGGCAGGTCGGTCTTAGTTAGGCAAATGATTATCGGTGTGGATTTTTCAAATGATTGGACTTCTAGTGGATTCTGGGCTTCAGGGTCGGATGAATCAATGAGACTGAGAATTAAATCAGCTTGTTCCAAAGCCTTGAGGCTTCGAGATATCCCAAGTTGCTCAATTTCGTCTGCTTGTTCATTAGAGCGGATTCCTGCGGTATCAATAAGGCGGATGTATATGCCATGCAGTATGAGTCCTTCCTCAATAGTATCGCGAGTAGTTCCTGGTGTGCTTGACACAATCGCGCGGTCTTTTTGAATCAGTGCATTGAGGAGGCTTGACTTGCCTGCATTTGGCGCTCCTGCAATGGTCACCTTGACACCTTCACGTAGCCTTCTGCCTTCTTTTGCGTAGGAGAGAAGCCGCTTGTCAGCGTCGATTAGTTCACGGATTTTTTCGATGAAGCCTTCTCCAATTTCTGGTTCTATGTCTTCCTCAGGAAAGTCAATGTAAGCTTCAAGGTGAGCAAGAAGGTGTAGGAGCTTTTCTTGAAGCTCGGTAATTTGTTGGCCAAGCTGTCCTGCTTGTAGCTGCTGGGCTGCTTTTAATGAGCGCTCACTTTTGGAATGGACTAGATCCATGACTGCTTCAGCTTGAGTGAGATCTATTTTTCCGTTGAGGAATGCGCGTTCCGTGAATTCACCAGGCCTTGCAGCCCGGAGATTGGGATAGCCCTGTTGAATAAGAGTTTTTATAATTGAGTCAGCAATCAACATATTTCCATGGCAGGAAATTTCGATGAGATCTTCTCCAGTGTAGGACTGTGGATTATTCCATGTCGTGATAACAACATCATCTAGGCGTTCCCGTTTAGAATCATATATGACTCGGTAACAAATCGAAGCCTCATTAATAGACTTCGATAGAAGACTATTAATAGTTTCAATAGCCTTAGGTCCGCTAAGACGAATAATTGCCAGGGCGGATGGGCCAGGAGGTGTGGCTAGGGCGATGATTGTGTCCTGGTTGTGCATGGTTGATGATGGTAAGGATTGTTTTAAGCCGAATGATGCTATGGAAACTTAAAGATCTGCGCAAGCTCTTGGCCCGAAGCAGCATAGGGTCTTCTAGAGGTATCAGCTTGGGATACATCTTTATCGACTCTCTTTTCCCTTTGACTCAAGCTTTTGCGCATCTCGTTCAACTTCTATTGCATCATCCAAGTTTAATTTTTAGACATAGAAATAGGGCGCAGGGGGGGCTGCGCCCTATTATGGGGTGGGTGAGGGTCTTTGCGACCCTCATGAGGAAATTCTATGGGGAAGGGGAATCAGTTTCTGGCAGCAGCAGTTAACTTAGCTTGCACGTGCACTTTGCGGTTTTTTTTGTCAAATGACACCTCGCCGTCTGCTAGCGCAAATAGGGTGTGATCTCTTCCGAGACCAACATTTTCTCCTGGGTGGTATTTGGTGCCGCGTTGGCGCATGATAATGTTACCTGCGATGACTTGCTCGCCACCAAATTTCTTAACTCCAAGACGCTTGCTTTTGCTATCGCGTCCGTTGTTTGTGCTTCCTTTACCTTTTTTATGTGCCATAGCGGGTGACTCCTAGTAAAATTAACTTAGCCTTTAATTTTGTCGACCTTAACACGCACATAGCGCTGGCGGTGGCCTACGGTGCGGTGGTAGCCTTCTCTGCGGCGATATTTGAAAGCAACTACTTTGTCTCCTTTGACTTCACCAATGACTTCAGCACTAACCGAAGCCCCTGAGATGGTAGGCTTCCCAACGGTAACCTGGTCGCCATTGGACACCAGAAGAACTTCTGAAAATTCAGCTTTTTTGCCATTTTCTAAGTCATCTAGCAGCTCGACGTCTAAAACATCGCCTTCTTTGATTCTGTATTGTTTTCCGCCTGTTTTGATTACTGCAAACATAGTTTCTATCCTGGTTAAGGGATTTGAGATAGTGCCTGTTTTTTGAGGTGTTGCAAGTATTTTTTACGAGAGCGCGTGGTTAACTTAAACTCGAACGAAAGATAAATCTTTGTTGGCTCTATTTTCTCTGAAGATCAAGTTTTTACTTATCTTGATGATGTCCTAGTGCCCATGACACAGAGTAAGCTCTGCGCGAGAAATTTGATTTTGTGTTGGTGTTTCTGATGAGTTTCGGCACAAAGAACTTATGTTGATTCTGGCAGAGACCTATTGGCACTTTGAGCCGAAGCCGATCTTGTTTGAACTCTGGGGTGGTTTTTCTATCCGCTACTACAGCTTGGCCTATTTGCTCGGTTTTTTCGCTCTCTATTGGGGATTGATTAAGTTTCACGCCTGGAAATGGTCCTCTTTAAATAAGGACCAAGTGGCTGATTTTGTTGCGTGGATGGTAGCTGGAGTCCTCATTGGTGGACGCCTTGGGTATTGTTTGCTGTACGATCTAGAAACTACGCTAGCTAACCCTATCTCTGTAATAGATTTCTGGAGCCACGGAGGCATTCAGGGAATGGCCAGTCATGGAGGCTTCTTGGGCGTGGTAGGAGCTATTTTTTTATATGCCAAGAGGCATGGGCATTCCTTTTGGCAGTTGCTAGATAATTTAGTGGTCATTGCACCGATTGGGTTGTTTTTGGGCAGAATAGCTAATTTTATCAATGGGGAGCTATGGGGACGTCCAACAGACCTTCCTTGGGCAGTTGTTTTTCTAAATGACCCTCTAAGGGAGCCTAGGCATGCTTCTCAGTTGTACCAGGCCTTAGGTGAAGGCTTCCTCCTTTTCTTCGTTATTTTCTGGCTTCGTAGGAAGAGCCTTAAACCGGGTGTGACCTCCCTTAGCTTTTTGGCTATTTATTCTAGTGTTCGCTTTTTTGTAGAATTTTTCAGAGAAAAAGATTCTCAGTTCAATGCACCTAATGCGCCCGCTTTCTACGAATACATAAGCCAGGGTCAAATACTATCGGTTATTGGATTCATATCAGCTTTGGTTTTGGGGTTCCTTGTAATTCATAAAAACAAGTGATAAGCAGTAGATAGACGATAAAGCAGTTCTAAAGCCCCCTTAGATAAGGCCGATATGTCTTAGGAAGGTCTATCTATTTATGAGTTTACCTGATATTGTTGAAGTAGAGCAACAAGAGAATCTACCAGAGCCATTGGCAAAAGATTCGGTAGAAAGAGCCACACAACTTCTAAGTGAAGTGGAGGATATCCCATCGGCACCACCGGTTGCCTTTAAGCTTCTATCCATGCTTAAAAAGCGCAATCAGAATAATGATGAAGTGGTAGAAATCATTAAATACGATGCCAATCTTACCGCTTCGGTTTTGAAGGCATGTAACGCGGGCGTATATAAAGGAATTAGTGAAGTCAGCTCTATTGAGGATGCTGTTCTTAGAATTGGCTACCAGCGACTCAATGAGGTAGTTGTCGCGTTGAGTGTCGGTAAGGTTATTAATAAGACAAAGAGAGAGACCTATATAAGTCCATATGATTTATGGAGAGAAACCTTAAGAAGTAGCTTTGCGGCGAAGGAGTTAGTTGGGGAGTGTAAAGCTCTAACAATTGACCCCAATTTAGCATTTACTGTAGGTCTTTTAAGCCATATGGGGCGCTTTGCACTTATGAACTGGCCCTCGGAGGAAACGCTCAAGATACCTGAATTAATGCAGAAAGATAGGGTGCCGTATCATGAAGCAGAGTATAGCGTATTGGGGACGACATCATCAGTTATTGGTTATATTTTGTTAGAGCAATGGAACTTGCCTAAAGAAATGGCTGAGGCCACCTATTTTAAAGACTTTCCTGAGTATAGCAGCGATGCTGAGAAATTATCCTATCTCTCGTACATGGCAGGGGTTTGCGCCGATCTTGTTGATGAAGAAGATCCCGTTGCTGTTTTTGATGAGAGAGTTCCTGAGGATGTCATGAAGACCATTGGGCTCACTCGTGAGGGTATGGGTCAGGTTATGGACCAGATGGAAGCAAAAGCTACCGAGATCCAGGGCTACATGATGGTAGCGGGATAGTGTGCTTTCGAAAGGGTATGAGATATCTATAATCCCTAAGAAGTTTGTATCATTGGTATGCATAAAATATTAGGCTGCTGTGGAAGAAAAAATACGAGAGGGGTTACCTGGTTGCTTGTCTGAAGAATCCGTAGCGGAAGCTAAGGCAATTTTGTCACAGATAATTAATATTCCATCAGCTCCCCCGGTTGCCTTTAAACTCCTTTCCAAGCTTAAAAACGCAAGTCAAAATAATGACGAGGTCGTAGAGATCATTAAATATGATGCCAATTTAACTGCATCTGTCTTGAAAGTTTGCAATTCGGGTATTTTCCAAGCAAAGACAGAAGTCCGGTCTATAGAAGATGCTATTATACGGATAGGCTATCATAAACTTAATGATATGGTCGTTACCATCAGCTTAGGGAAAGTCTACACGAAGCCCAAAAAAGGCAATTACATTAGTCCTGAATATCTATGGCAGGAGACTCTAAGGGGCAGCTTTGCTGCCAAAATTTTAGCAACGGAGTGTCCAGTGCTAGCGATAGACCCGGATTTAGCCTTTACAGTAGGCCTATTGAGCAATATGGGGCGTTTTGCTCTTATGAATCTGCCTTCAGCGATACCATTAAAAATTCCCGACGTCATCAGGCAAAATAATTTGAGGGAGTATGAAGCGGAATATCAAGTCTTAGGCACGACTACGGCGGTAATCGGCTCGATTTTACTTCAGTCCTGGAAATTACCAACTGCGATTGTTGAAGCCACGTATTTTCGTGACCTGCCTCAGTATTGTCCGGGGGCGACCCAATTAGCTTATATCTGTAACATGGCTGGCGTTTTTGCTCTTGTCGTGGGTAACGAAGCGCCGTCAGAGTATTTTAAAAGTGTTGTCCCACAAGAAATTCGTCGTGTGATGGGCCTGGAGGACGGGATGATAGAGAGAGTTTTAGAGCAGGTAGAAGCAAAGGCCTCGGAAATCCAAAGCTATATGGGGGCAGTATCCTGATAGTGTCCTATGATTGTTCCCAAAGGCTAATCGTACCGCTTGGCTTGGAGGAGATATCGCTCCGACCGTTGTAAGTGATGACCTCTCCTTGAGGAGAAATAATCACAAGCTTGGGAATTCTTTGTACTTCGAATTGCTTTTGAAGTCAAAGGATAGCCATTACATTTTTGCCTTATTTATGTAGGCCCTTTGATCTTTCTCGGATCTATTACTTCTGACAAATACGATTTCGAAATCAGTTTGATTTTTATTCCTAAAATGAACCAGTTTGGGGTAAATTCACCGCAGGGTCTATACCAGGATGCTGAGAAATAAACGCCTACATACTTTCCATTTAAAATTCCACTAGCAATTTCTTTGTCCGTAGAATCAACTAGGTCTGAATGGAATAGTTCCTTCCAGTGAGGCTTAGGTTAGAGCTTGTTTTGAAGTCTATATACTGCTGATATTTTTTCGCCAAATCCGCTAGCAAGACAGTAATTCTCTTCTTGTCGTATTATCGCTGTAATATGACTTTGTCGCCATGAACAAATACAAGTGATGCCTTGATGGTTGCCATCCTTTTTAGTTCATGTGTGGGCGGGTGATATGTTACATGCCATCAGGAAAATTGAAATTGTCAGGATCTAACGACTTACAATACCCACAATATCATAGTTTATCTTAGCGATGGAGATCCACAAACCTATCGAAGGCCTGTGCTAATGCCCATGATTGTATGATACAGGTTCACGTGAATTGAGCTAGAAATTTCAATTCCTGTTGCGATAAAGTGGCTTTTTTTGCGAGCTTTAGTTGAGGCTTTTTCTTTGTGGATATCTCAAAGAAAATATTTTTTATGAGCTCTTTATCACCAATTTTAATGACAGCTTTTGAGGATAGAATTTGTTTGTCTAAGCATTTGAGTTTTTTTTGAAGTTTTTCGGTATATTCACAAGTGGGCGAAACTGACGATCTGTTTGTTGCAGTGTTAGTTGCTATTGGTTTGGAGATAATCTGTGGGGACTTTGGATCTTGGCTAGCGGCATTCTTTAGCTCTAGAAGGTATTTGTCGTGGTTTGCATAAGAACGCTGGATTTGGCTTATTTCGTTCCAAGTCTCTTTATCGGGTAGAGGCTTTGGAAATATGAGAGTGTATTCACTCTTATCGGGGTGATAACCCGGTTTGCCAAAATAGCTGTTTGAAGTTTTTCTAGTGCGAGTGTTACTGGCTGAGGTACAAACTCTAGCAAAAATGGTTAGGACTCTTTTTTCTCTGATGGCATCCCGCAAGTCATTCCCAATGACTTGAAGAGATGGGGTGCCGCAGAGTTTGATGACGGTTTTAATTGATGTAGGCATAAGGTATTATTGATTCTACAGATCCGTGGGGCGCTTCCAGATGTCTAAAATATGTTCTGAAAGTATTTTAGTTCTGTCGCGTATGTGGTTGATTTTCCATTTTTTACAAGAGGAGAAATACTTATTGAGGTAAAGGCCACTTTCCTTGAGTAATATTTTTTTCTCAGGGAATTTTCTATTTGATAGTGTAGCTCTGTATGGGACAAGAGTGATATTTCCAATATGGTTTAGATATGGTTGATGTAATGTAGAATATTTTTCGCCGATTTCCTTTTTCCACCAATTGGTAAGTGAGTAAGGCATGATGTGTTCTAGGCTTTGAGCTTTTTGGGGAGGCTGAGCGTTGTTGGAGAGCATGGCCTCTATTCGTTGAAATATGTATCGGAGCTTTTGAGCTTGTATTCCTGTGCTGTTGAAATCTCTTGTCTCAAGAGCTTCTTTAACTGTTTGGTTGTCTGGGATATAATCTTGTGTGAACGACTTTATCAGAGACTCAAAGAAGGGAGCGTGTTCCGAAAGCTTTATAGCATCTTGAATGATTTTGTGAAGTGTAAGAGCCAATTTGGAGGTACTTAATTGGCAGATAAATCTCCTGACTAGTAAGCTTTCTAGTAGTTGCAGGATCTTGTTGAATTCTGTTTCCTTCAGCTTTTGTTGCTTAGGTAAGGGAGACTTGGTTCGAAAGTGAAAGAAAAGGGTAAGAAGAGTAGGGGTCAATGCAGGGCAATCAAATTTTTTGAGCCAAAGTAATTGCTTGCTTATGTTTTCAGAGAGCTCATTACTAGGGTCGTATATTGTCTGGTAATGGATAGAAAATTCTGAGAGTTGAATAAGAAAGGACTCTATCTGGAAATCGGTTTCGCCCACTTTCTCTTCAAGCTCATGATAGATATTTCTTTCTCTTAGAACTGGGTTTTCAATAGAGAGAACGTCTTTTAAGAAGGTATCTATCTTACTTTCCTGCGAGTCTTGCTCTACAGACAAAAGTCTCTCTTCAATTGGGCTCCAGTAGTATCCATGCATTCTTTTTTGAAGTGCTGGGCTAGAGAGTTTCATAAAAATATAACTTCGACAGAGGTCCGACTGGGCAAGGTCAAGACCCTTGCTGTTGAGGCTCTGAAAGATGAGAGCTGGATTATCAGCTTTCTCAAGTTGGATTTCTACTGCTATCAAATTGTTTGAAACCAGCTTGAGGAGTGTCTCAAGAGCATTTGCCTGCTGATCAATTTGAGTCGTATAGATATAACGTTGTATATAGGATTGAAAGGCTATCAGGCTATTGTGAATAGGGTGTGTAGTGATACTCGCAGGCAGCGGATTGCCATTGATAATGGTAGAAAGCGTTTCGTGATCTCTGTTTGTTTGAGAGGCAACCAGCCGGAGCTTTCTTTGTCCTGCCTCGTTTGGGTTTAAAAGAAAATGTTGGTTGAGATGGTCAACTAGTTGAGAGTGTTCTAGATGCCTGGCATAGTCTCTGATAACACTCAGCAAAGTAAGTAATGTGATAATACGTTGTTGGCCGTCAATAATAATGAATCGTGGTATCGTTTCGCTGCCTTTGCTAATAATTTTTTGCGTGACGATGGATCCGAGGAAGTGATTCTTGCCCTTTAAGCATCTTTCACAGATATCTGTCCAAAGTTCTAAAACTTGCCCTCCAGCATCCTTCTCTAGTGAGAGCCACTGGTAGTGCCTCTGAAAAACAGGTATTTGAAAGACCTTTGGCCCTTTAAGAAGCTGCTCAATAGTAATACTCCTAGCTAACATAGACTTTGAACCTGAATGATGTAACAGAGACTGAAAGACTTGTGCTAGACCTTGGCTTCAAGAAACATAGAGTTTCCCAGAAGAATGCCCTTTTACGCTCCTCGTCCGACTTTTAATCTATCATTCTGGTCAAAGCCTATATTTAGCTATGGTAAAAAGCAATAAAGGTCCTGGATAGTTATGTTTTTAAAATTTAGTGCGGATAGTTAAGCACTGGTTGACTAGTTTTGAACAGGAATTGTCGCTTCCGAAATAGGCTGAAGTTGGGCTACTTTCTGTGGTGCTGCCTTTTGAAGTGGAACATCTAAGCCTGATAGATTGTGGCGTTCCATGATCATTTTGATACGAGAGAGATAGTTGTCATCTGGGCAATAACCTCCGTCTAGAACTGCCCTGACAAAATTTACTCCATCACTGTGGTCGAAGGCAGCTTTGTATCGATCGCTTGCTGCTAAAAAGGAGCCATACCCCTCTACCCCGGATCTGAAGTCATCATAAATTCGGAAAGGTTGCATTCTTCTAACTCCTGAATCAGTTGTCGGCATTTGAGCCACTCCCCCTGTCCATGCCTTATCAAAAGCTTTAATGCCAAAATAGTTGTGATGTTCGAGAGCTAAGTCACTCTCTCCATATCTGCTTTCATAGATAGCCATGGAAATGGTGGCTGAGGCAGGAATGGAATGCGTAATTTGCAGCCTGAGAGCTTCAGGTATGATGTTGCTCATGAATTCACGTCTTTTGCCAGTCAGCGGGCTTACTATTTTTTGAATGTGGCTGGCGATGTCTAAAGTTTGTTGTGTTGAGTAATAATTGACACTGTGAAGTCGAGCGATGTCTGATTGCAAGGCTTGGACGAGTTGAACATATTGCTGATGTTCAAGGCGTTGTTCGATGATGCGATTAATGGCCACGCCGATGATGAATGCGCTTAAAAGAATAACCCCTACGAGTGATGCAGTAATCCATCCAATGGTTTGCTTCAGTTGTCTGCTTCCCCAGCGTCTGTTGGGTAACTTACTGATTTTACCGTACGGTGCTAGTGCAAGTGAGGGGCCTATATCTTTCGGTGCGTTCATTTTATGAAACCTTCCTTTGTTGACATAAATCCACTGAGCATAGACTATGCCATCTAGTAGAAATTTTACTTACCATATTCACTATAATTGCTTAATCATTAAAATCAAGCTATTAGTTTCTATTTACCGCATTTAATTTTATTTGATCTCTAAGTCATTCACCTTGAAGCCCTTGTATTAATCTCGACCGTTTTATCGGATTCTTTGGCAAATTGTTCAAAATGAGGCACAATTTTTGCGGGCACTGATGCTACTACGGTAGTGATAGCGTCTCTGTATTCAATATGCAGTACATTAGCCTCCCGGTATAATCTGGCAATGAGGTCTGCTCTTGCGTGGGGTATCTCAAGATGCAAGTTTAAAGATTCTTCTTCGACGAGCTGACAGAGTAAGTGCTCTAACTCAAAGAGTCCTTGCCCACTTTTTAGAGATATGAATATGGCGTCTGGAAAGTGAAGTTTTAGAGAGGCAATAATACTTGGGTCACTCAACTTATCTACTTTGTTGAAGACTGTGATGGTCTTTTTTCCCCGCGCACCTAATTCTTCGAGAACATCAAGGGTTGTGCGGTGAAATTGGTAGACCTGGGGTTGACTTGCATCCAGTAGATGAATGAGAAAATTAGCGATAGTGGCCTCTTCTAGTGTGGACTTAAAAGCTTCGATAAGTTGATGCGGTAGACGGCGTACAAAACCTACTGTATCAGTAAGTAGAAGCGGCTGTTGATTAGGCAGGGCTATTTTCCGAGTAGTGGTGTCTAGTGTGGCAAAAAGTTTGTTCTCAACTAAGATATCTGCCTTGGTTAACGCTGTGAGCAGGGAGGATTTACCTGCGTTAGTGTATCCTACAATGGCAGCATTTGGAACAGGGACGCGTTGTCGTTCCTTTCTTTGTGTGGCACGTCTCAGTCTAACCGCGGCGAGTTCCTTCTGAACTTGGGTAATGCGGCTGCGAATCATTCGCTTATCTAGCTCTAGCTGTGTTTCACCTTCCCCTTTAGTCCCAATACCTCCACCTTGTTGCCCCAAGTGGCTCCATGCCCTAGTAAGTCTCGGTAAATTATACTGTAATCGTGCTAGCTCTACTTGAAGGCGAGCTTCTTTTGTTTGGGCCCGGTTTGAGAAAATATCTAGAATCACCTCCTGTCTATCGATGACACAAACAGAATGCAGAGCTTCCCAATTTCTTTGTTGCGCAGGTGTTAGAACATTGTCGAAAATAATGACATCAAGGTTGAGATCTCTCACAATATCGATCATTTCCTCTGCCTTGCCTTTACCCATTAAGTACCGCGCTTGAGGCTGACGAATCTGAACGAGTTCTTTGGCAAAAACGGGGACGCCCATAGTATCGACCAGTTCTTCGAGCTCAGATAAAAGGTCTTGAGCCAAGTCAGGGTCCTCGCCTTTCTGATAAATCCCTATGAGTAGGGCGCGCTCTACCATTTTGGGTTTTTCGTGAATATCAAACATAGAATTATTCTTATCTTATTATAGCAGGCTAGCTAGTGCTTGTCTCGGATAGATCTTAAAATCAATTCGACATCCCGGATATCCTAGTGATTTAGGTAGTCTCCATTTTCAATGATTTTAAGGGATGTGGTAGGACGATTGTAGAGATAAACCCAAGCATCTAAAGATGTGTTGTTATTCATATGGATGGTAGCAAGCGTGCGCACAAATATAGAGGAATCCTTATCCAGCTCGGGGTAATAAGCTTCATATTCATCGAGTTTGGGTAGGATAAGTTCGGGCTGCTTCAGCTTAAATACTTCGCCGATTACTAAATCATCTTTAGAATAGGAGGGAATCACTCCGGGGTAGTCTTCTACATGAAAGAGCTTGCCCTGATAAGATCCTGAACCCACAAGAATGCTGTGGTTTTGAAGGAATTCAGACATGGGATGATCGAAGGAAGGTCGCAAGGTTCCATATACAAATAAGCAATCCATAAGGGACTGTCATACACACTTTTCCTGGAAGAAAAAGCTCTAGTGTCTTTATGTCTTATGGTATGCGGCGAACAATTCTGCTAAAGATAGGCTGTGTCGGGCGGTTGTTAGGTGGAATAATTGCGCGGAATTTTTCTATTTGTGAAACGGAAGCCTCTATCGGTTCGCTAATCAGATACCATTGAACGCCTTCAGTGCATGGTGGTGTGGTAATAGACCCCTCATATGAATAGTAATTCAAGTCTTTAGGTAGCAGTTTGGCGATATCGAACTCTAGGCTTTGAACGGTCTCTTGAGTATCTGGATCGATTGGAACATGCTTCCACAAAGCCTTAATCATATCATTGGGACGGCCTTCTTTTACAAAAACACCAACGATTGCTAAACTTCCATTACCATCCCTGTGAACAAACTGAATCTCCATGGCATAATGTTTAGAGTTAACAGTGTGCTCGCTTGGTGAATGGAAACGAAATTTTTCTAGCTTGTAATCTGTTTGGTTTGCGTGAAGTTGGCAGTCTGATTTCACATGGAACTGGATAGTATGGCCATTATTGGATAGGTGCGTCATAGAAGGTGAGTAAGAAAAGGCTAATGGTTTTAGAGTCACACTAAAGAGGGAGTCTGTTATGTCTATGGGTGATTGGCTTTTGCCAGTTTTAGCCAAGATGAAGTCGGGCGATAAGTTTGCCCAGAATTCAGGGCCAGTCTCGCCATCATAAGACCAGTTATCACCTTCTTCAGAATTGCCTTCGTAACCCTCGCTATGTGGCGTATAAGATGGACTTGCCGTTTCCAAAACAGGAGCACGGAGGTCCTCTTCTTGGTCAGGAGTGTTTTTCGTATGTTCTAGTTCTAAGTGGTGGTGTTTTAGATCTTGATGCTCAGCTTTTTCTTTGTGAGTAGATGTTAGTTCGTTCTCTTTAGTAGGTAGTAGAGGGTCTACTTCTTGTTTTTGATCAGAAGTTTGGCTTCTAGGATCGGTATGTTGTTCTTCTTCTAGTTCATGTTTATATTCCGATGCGTGATCTTTGTCTGGATGCTCTCGATTGTTTGAAGCTTCTTGTTTCTGAGTTTCTGCATGCTTCTCTGGATCGGAAACCTTCTTGGTAGGTACTTCTTCAGTCTCAACAGGTTCAGCAGCTTCGGTAGGAGGCTTCGGAGCGGTTTTTTGAGATATCTTTTGAATATTAGAAGCTTGTTTCTTGATAGGCTTGGTCGATGGTGTTTGATGCTCATCTGGATCTGGATCGTGTATCCTCATAGGAGCAGTCGGTCGTTTGGCTGTTTGAGAGTTCTCGGTAGCTTGCTCTTGATTAGGTGCTTTTTTTTGACGTTCGTCGCTAGATAGAAGTGTAGAAATGTTAAAGAAGAGCGTTAAACCTAGAGCGGCTGCAATAAGGGCGTGTTTCATGGTGAAAAATTAAGTGGTTCCTATTTCATCTATGATCGACCCTTGGGCACCAGGATTTTAGATTAAAATAACTTGCAGGACCCTAAAAAGTGCTTGGCCAGATAAACATCCTGAAGATCTA
The DNA here is from genome assembly GCA_039192515.1 of Verrucomicrobiota bacterium. NCBI lineage: Bacteria > Pseudomonadati > Verrucomicrobiota > Verrucomicrobiota bacterium. The sequence continues at coordinate 79,217 of JBCCXA010000007.1, forward strand.
AAACATTTTGGGATTCATATTAAACATCCATTTTAGGCATACCCAGCTTCAACCAGGGTATGCAGGAGATTGAAATATTCATAGGTTTTACCGTAGGATAGATCTCCTGATATCAAGACGGATCCAAGTACTAAGGGGCGAAACAGATCTCTAGAGCCTTTTATCCGTGAAACCATAGAATGTCATACTAGATGAGATACTGTTGCCATTCATTAGAAAATGCATGAGCTCTCAGAGTTCTTGGTATCCAAGCTCTTGCTATTCTTGGCATAGATGAGCTTCTCCTTCTATTAGGATGGGTCCTCTACCTTTCTTTTATGCGAAGCTCTTGAGATATGCTCATGCGACGAGTTTGTTGGTTTCTGTATCGAAGGGAATTTACTTGATATGCAGAAACTTTGGGATTTCGGTGAGATTCTTGATGCCATTGCTTTTTACGACTACTAGATCTTCAATTCTGACGCCCCCTAGATGAGGGTAGTAAAGGCCAGGTTCCACAGTTAATACCTGGTTTGTTTTGAATTTTCCATGAGCGAAACGAGGTGGTTCATGAACTTCTAGGCCTAGGCTATGACCCGTTCCATGAAAGAACCCGACCCACCGTCCATTTCGTTGTTCTGTAGGATAACCTTTGTTTTTAAAGTATGAGAGAATCTCTTGATGTAGCTCAGCTCCGTTAATTCCAGCTTTCATCTTATCGAGTGCGAGTTTTTGTCCTTTTAGAACCGTATGATATAATTCGCTGATTTTAGGCTCTAATTTGCCTTTAACAAAAGTCCTGGTTAGGTCTCCAAAATAGCCAGTTTTCTGATCGCGTGGGAAGATATCTATGATAATGGTCTTATTGGCCTTTAGAGGGCCGGAGCCCTTCTCGTGTGGGTCGCATGCTTGTCTGCCACAAGCAACTATAGTGTGTGCGGGAAGGCCTCCTCTCTTGATAATTGTCGCGTCGATTTCACCCCGTAGAATTTCTGAAGTAAGCCGTTGATTTTGCCAATTTAGGTATTTGTGTGGATCTATTTGAGACGCCTTGAGTATCTCGATAGCTTTATTCATACCTGCTTCTGCATGACGTTGTGCCTGGGTAATCCACCTAATTTCCGAAGCGCTTTTAATTTCTCGTTCGGGGAAAAAAGAGTCCGACTCTATTTTGATTTTGATTCCAGAATCTGTAAAGGCTTGGGCATACCCTATGGGAAAATAACTGGGAACGGTGACAGAGCGTATTTTTTGTTTTTTGAGGGCAAAAATAATACAAGCTAGGTAGGAAGGTTTTTGTTTTGAATGGGAAAGACTGGCTGTCTCTTCTTCAAGTTCAGATAAACTAAGGATATGATCAATCTTAGCGGTGCGCTTGGCTCGGTCTATTTCAAGTGGGCTTAATATGGCAAAGGTTTTATCGCCCTTCGTAAACCACGCCATTTCATCTGGCACAAAAAAACGTGTGGCATACAGGAGGTCAGCAGTGGTTTCGCTAGGTCCAATAATGAGCCTGCTGGAAGAAGGTCTTTTTTGCATTTGAGTCTATTAATGAGTAAGATAATGTCATATGTCAATTGTTACAAAGACAGGAGATGATGGGACAACTTCTTTACTATTTGGAAGAAGAGTTAAAAAAACACATCCAAGAGTGATGGCCTGTGGAAGTGTGGATGAACTCAATGCCGTTCTTGGTTTGTCTCGTGCAAATGTGAAAGCAAACTGGATAAAAGAGGAATTATTAGGTATTCAAAAAAACTTAGTAGCTATCATGGGAGAGTTGGCCGTTGCAGAAGAGGATCTAGATAAATACCAGGACTCAAAGGTCATTAAATTTCAAGACAGCATGCAAAAACACCTCGAATCACTGGTTGTAAAATTAGAGGCCATGAATATTTCTTTTGAAGGCTGGGTCATGCCTGGAAATAATCAGGGATCAGCCGCTTTAGATCTTGCTAGAACCAGCACGAGAAGAGCAGAGCGGGATTTATTGTTGCTTAAAGAAGCCGGCTTCCCGGTAGAAGACAAATTCCTCTCCTACTTCAATCGTCTATCAGACGTTCTTTGGCTTATGGCTAGAGTTGAGGATAACTGATTCAGGCTGTATTTTATGAATGAATTAACAAGGGTTGCCTGCATAAGGGATCTTATGTTATATTATCAAATGGTTTTAACTAGGATGTTGCAAATAGAAGTGAAACAAGACCTATCACAGATCACTAAGTCTCTATGGCATCATTTGGGTTTAAATCAGAAGGCCTAATCACTGGTAATGGGAAACAGCTCAATATTTTCATTTAAAGAAATGCTACAGCACTACTCGCAAAGTGGTAAAACTGGCTGCTTTGAGATCCTTTCAAAAGCCGAGCAAGGTAGGATATTCATTGTAACAGGATCAGTGATTCATGCTCAATTGGGTAACTTAGATCCAGAAGATGCAGCAATTCAAATGCTAACCTGGGAAGATGCTACTTATAAGTGGCATGAAGGAATGGCTCCAAATGACACCACTATGGCAGTGCCCGTTCAGGATTTATTATTAAGAGCCATTATAGTGCAAGGTGAGAAGACCTCTAAGGAAAGTACAAATGATCGGCTAATCGTTTCTCAAGAGCGCCCCATAGATTTAGATAAGCAGAAAACCCGTAATATACTAGATCCAGGTTCCGTGCGAGTAATGGCACTGGAAATTTCTAGTAATGAATTAAAGCCTTTCCGTTTTGTCTTAAAAAAGAAACAGACCACGGTTGGTCGTGGAGAGGAAAATGATTTATGTCTTTCGGATACCTCATGCTCCCGGAAGCATGCACTGATTATCCATTCAAATGATAATCTCATTGTAAGGGATTTAGGTTCCATGAATGGGACTTATATAGATGACCAGATCATTACGGAGGGCATTGCTAAGAAGGACCAAGTGATTGTTTTTGGTGAGGTGAGTTGTCGTTTAAGTCCCAGCGTCGTTCGAAAAGTGCCTGCAATGAGTGCTATCCCTCATCAGTAGATCTTTCAGCTAGTACTTTCGTGAAAAATCTTTGCATAGCCGCAAGCCTATAGATGTGGTATCTATAAATTTAGATGTCTATTGATGAGAAAAGAAATAAATTAGTAAATAGTTTGAAGTTAATTGCCGATCCAATGGAGCGGTTGGCCTATGTCATAGGGAAAGGTAAAAAAGCGGAAGCGCTGGAAGAGCAATTAAAAATAGATCAGTTTAAAATTGAAGGCTGTGTTTCAAACTTATGGATTGTTCCTGAATTCAAAGATACGAAGTGCTTTTACAAATGTGATGCAGATGCTGCTATTACAAAAGGTGTAGCTACCTTGCTATGTGATTTTTATAGTGGTTTCAGCCCAGAAGATATTCTAACAGTTGAGCCTTCATTTTTAGCAGAGGCCGGAGTTTCCCAGCATTTGAGTCCAAACCGTAGTAATGGTTTAGCGAATGCCGGAAATTTTATGATGCAATTTGCTGAATCTTGTCAGGCTGCGAAAGAATGAATCTGTGAGGTGGCTGGCGATAGCATCAATTCGCCTATATCAATCGATCGTGTCTTCCGTTTTATTTTTATATTGAGACAGGTATGTCGATATCAAACCTACTCGCAGTCAATATACTAGAGATTCTCTCTGGACAGAGAAGAATCTAACTAATTGAAGAAATTTGTATAATTCGATGTTGAATCACATGAGATCGCCGGCAATCTCAAGAAATATGGCAAGATTGCTAGTATCCTTGTCTTTGTGGCTAATGGTTGAAGCTGCCGTGCATGCTTATTGGCTTACACCAACAAGAGCTGAAATTATTAAGAGCCGTGCAGAGTTCTATATTGAAGAGGATTCAGTTCGCCTTAACCTTTTCGCAGCAAAGGAGGATCTTGATAAGTTTGCTAAGCTCTTGTCTGGTAAAGATAGTCAAGTAGAAGAGTTTTTTCAAAACAGTCTTCACCTCAGCACAGATTTTCAAGATAAGATAATGGGAAGAGTTGTAAAAACAGGTGATTGGAAAACGCTATTTCCCGAGTTAGCTGCTAGCCAAGCACAAACTAGCAGACGTCGTATCGAGTACGCTAAATACATAGAAGTGCGCTTCTCATTTAATAAAACACCTACCCGTGTAGATATTTCACCTCTTACTTATAACAAGGAGGTGCATAAGCTAGGGATGATTTGCTTTCATTTATCTTTACCCGTCATTGAAGTGCAACCCTTGGTGCAAAAAGAACGGGTGATTTTGGATTGGCGAGATCCTTGGAAATCACGTTTTACAAATAAGAAGTGGGTCAAATATCCTGAGACCCCTGCTATTTCTTTTTTGTATATTGAGAATAAGGAAGTAAGGCATGAAATTATAGTCCGTCCAATCGATTTAAAGCCTTGGTTAGAAGTTGATTGGATAGATAAGCCTCTTTGGGGCCTTAATCTGAGGCAGCAAATTAAGGACGATGTCAGTCGTTTTTTAATGAAGCACAGCGAAATTGCTATCGATGGAGTAAAGACTCCATTTGACATAAGCCAAGTCGACTTTATGCAGCTTACTAGTAGAGGCGCTAACCCAGTTGATGAACTAGAATTGCTGCGCCCTAAAGGAGTGCTCCTCGGTGTTATTCTAACATCTCAAAGAAGGAACTGGCCTCAGGAAGTAAAGCTCGATTGGAAACTCTTTGGAGAAACCATTCACGAGGTTGCCGCAAAAGTAGCTGATGACGTACAAGAGGTTTCCAGAACTCTCAAAAAGGGCAATAATCAGTTGCAGTGGGTGGCAGCAACAAACAAGAAAATGGACAACTTCAGTGGGGGAGTTTCATCGAAATCATCTTTAGCTGAGTCACTTATTAGGTTTTCTGGCTTTGGCGGAATGAGAGAGGATAAGCTAAAGGGTGTTTTACAGGCGTTATTGAGACGGATCTATGGTGCATTTGACTACAGAAATGAAAATGATATTTATGACTCCTTAGCAGAATGTGTTGAAGGCGACTTGTTACAAAGGATCTATCTTGAAATTAAAGAGGCTCTCACAGTGCAAAACAAAGAAGGCCTGCGAGTGAGGGTAAATGCCGTAGAGATATTAGCTGCGCAGACCGTTGATTCATTTAGCGGTGGCTATATAGTAGAAACTAAATGGAATGTATCCGGTAGCGTGGGGCACTGGGGCCATGTTCACCGAAGAACAAATCAATATCGAGCTAAGTTAAAAATTCAGGCAGCAGATTCTGTATGGAAGCTGTTAGAACTAGAGTTAATCGATGAGGAGCGACTGTAAGATATAAATAGTCATACTGTCTTTATCATTATGCTTTATGATAAAATTGACTGAAGTCGAATTTTCTTACAAGAGCGGAGATTTTCTTCTCGAAATACCAAATCTAGAAATAAAGGATGGCCAGCGATTGGCTGTTATTGGTGCGAGCGGCTCTGGCAAGACGTCTTTATTGAATCTAATAGCGGGCATTGAAGTGCCACAACTAGGCCAGGTAACAGTTGCCAATGAGTCAATATCCTCCATGAATTCGAATCAGAGGAGAGTTTTTAGGCTCAATGAGTTAGGTCTTATTTTCCAAGAATTCGAATTACTTGATTACCTCTCATGCCGTGAAAATATTCTTTTGCCTTATCGAATTGGCACAGAAATGGATATCAATAAGGAGGTGTTGGAATGGGTCGATTTTTTGTCGAATAAGGCCGGGCTAACTCACTTGCAGCAAAAACATCCTAAACACATTTCACATGGTGAAAAACAACGGGTAGCGATTTGCCGCGCGTTAGTAGGGCATCCGAAAATTGTCCTAGCGGATGAGCCTACAGGGAACTTAGACCCTGAAACTAAGGGGCAAATTATGGAGCTAATTTTTGATTGTGTAGATGAAGTAGAAGCGACTTTTGTGATGGTTACCCATGATCACACTTTGCTAACTAGATTTGATCAACAAATTGATTTTTCTAAACTCACAGGCGACAAGGAATGATCGGTGCGCTTTATCTGGCTTGGTCCTACATAAGATATTATCGATTCAGAAGCGCTCTTCTATTGAGTGCTATCTTTGTTATTTTTTTAGTGCCTTTAGGGTTGCGCACTTTTGTAACTCAGGGAGCTGAGCTCCTTTTAGAGCGAAGTCAACAAACACCTCTAATCATTGGTTCGAAGGCAAGTGGACTGGAGCTTGTGCTGGATAGCCTTTACTTCCGGAGGGATGTCGTAGAGGCAATTCCCTATAGAGAATTGGATGAAGCCACAAGACAGAATTTAGGGAATGTGGTTCCATTACATACCAGATTCTTTGCCAGCAAGAACCCGATTGTGGGAACCAACTTGGACTATTTTGCAATTAGGGAACTTGAGCTCAAAAAAGGGAGAGATTTCGCCCTGCTTGGTGAGTGTGTGATTGGCGCAAAAGTTGCTGAGGTTAGAGGTGTTGGCGTTGGTGATGAAGTTATTTCTAGTCCAGAAGAAGTTTTTGATTTAGCTGGGGTTTATCCCTTAAAAATGAAGGTGGTAGGAGTTCTAGAAGAGACCGATTCTGCAGACGACCAAGCCGTTTTTGTAGATCTCAAAACAACCTGGATTATAGAAGGGCTGGCTCATGGTCACGATGATATTAGTGACAACGTTGATAACGCCAGTGTGTTAAGCAGCACCGATAGCCATACCATAGCTAATGCTTCAGTGAAAGAATATCGCGAGATAGATTCTGGCAATATAGCTTCTTTCCACTTTCATGGAGATGCCGATGAATTTCCTATTCACGCGCTCCTCGTCTTCCCTGAAAATCAAAAAAATAAGGTGCTCTTCCTTGGGCGTTATTTAGATAGAAAAAAGTTTTTAAGTATCTATCAGCCGGAGCAAGTGATTGAAGGTCTTCTGCAAACAGTTTTTGCTTTAGAAAAAGTGATATTGTCGGGTTTACTCATTTTGTCGGTATCCATGTTTATCATTGTCATACTGGTGTTTTTTCTCTCCTTCAAATTAAGATCTAGAGAATTCGAGACCATTAAGCGAATAGGTGGGTCAGATCAATTTGTTCTGAAGATGCTTCTCTTTGAAGGAAGCACTATCATCCTGTTAGCTCTGCTACTGGCCGTCTCTTTAGTATATTTGGTCGAAGCATATGTGGATGATGTCTTGTATTGGGCGTTACTTTTCTTTTAGCCCGGCTTAATTTCGCAACTTGTTCTCAGAAAAAGAGTTTTATAATATATGTTTACATCGGGTAGCAGAGCCATGCTTTTTTTGCTGCTATTGGGTCTGACAAGCTTTGCTGCAAATCAGCCTAAGGTAGAGATTAGCGTGCAGCCTCCTTACCGTATGGTTAGGTCCAATGGCATAGCAGACCATCAAACAGGGCAATTCCCCAATCGAAGAAATCCACATCAGATCAGTGCGCAAGCATATCATTTTCGTATGCCACTAACTCCCCAGGAAACTAATCATAAGACACCGACGAAAGGTAAAAGGAAAAAGTATATTTTCGGTGTGGCACTTAACGGTGTGGTTTTTGACCCTTCCACCGCAGAATACTGGAAAAGGAATCCACGTAGTGGATGGAATTATGAGGCACTAACTGGCAGGATGGACCTTGGCTTGGATAGCAGTCAAGCCCATGTCCAACCTAATGGAGCATATCATTATCACGGAATTCCAAGGTCACTCGTAGAGAAACTCAAAAAAAGTGAAAGCATGGTGCTGATTGGCTACGCTGCTGATGGTTTTCCCATCTATTCAGAATATGGTCATCGTGATCCAAGGGACCCAAGCAGTCCATTGATTAAGATGCGCTCGAGTTACCAAGTGAAGAAAGGCAGTAGACCCTCTGGCCCTAATGATCCGGGTGGAAGCTATGATGGGTCATTCACAAAGGATTGGGAATATGTTGGGAACCTTGGGGATCTGGATGAATGTAATGGTAGGTTTGGCATGACGCCTGAATATCCTCAGGGAACTTACCATTACTATATAACAGATACTTTTCCTTATGTTCCCCGCTATTTTAAGGGTGCTCCAGACAATAGCTTTCTTAAACAACGGGGTAATCATGGAGGCAGGTCCGGTCCAGGAGGTATACCTTCTTTCCCACCACCTCACCACCATCAAAGATAACGGACCCGCACTCTCTTATGTTGGGAATCACATGAGCTAGAAAATTCCAAAACATCATGCTTTGCAAATGGAGGAAGAATAATTGAGGCGGATATCAATATTTGTGTTACTATCATTTCATTGTGTGCCTTGTTCAACTTTCGTTACATGATGTGCGTTAGATTCATTCAATAATTAGAAAGAAATTGAGCAACCATAAAGGAGACTATGCCCATTTACACTTACGAGACTATTCCCAAGAAAGCATCTGAAAAACCGATCCGTTATGAAATCAAACAAAGTATGACGGAAGATGCTCTTTCTAAGCATCCGGAGACGGGTCAACGCATTCGTAGGGTTATTACTGGAGGCTTTTTTACTTCATCCAGTAAAAGTGGCTCGAGTAGTCATGGTAAATGTTGTTCCAATAATTCATGTTGCGGTTAGGCTCTTAGGTTCTATACGTTGGGGGATAGAGGAGTTTGTTGTGTTGATGCTAGTATTTATGAGCCAATTCCGACAGACTCGTTTTTTTAGCAATCAGTCCTATGAGCTCAATCCCAATTATTGCTCTCTGTGGTTTCCTCGGCTCGGGTAAGACAACACTGCTCCGACGTTGGCGACGCGACCAAGCCTTGCGTGACGCAGCAGTGATCGTTCATGATCTCAGCGAGCTTGGCGTTGATGCCGAGCTGCTTTCTGAAGAAGGCTCGACACCTGCCCTTGGTTGCCTTGCAGGTCGCGTGGCGGCGCTGCATGGTAGTCATGCGCGCGATCAGCTTTATGCTTCTGTGGGGACAGCTCTCAATGAGATTTCTGCTCTTGATCCTGTTGCACCTCTCGTCCTATGTGAAAGTACAGGAGCTGCTCGCCCGTGGCCATTAATCAAATCACTCACGCAGGACGAGCGATTCTCCTTAAGACACTTCATTGTTACTGTCGACGCTTTGAATCTGCATCGCGATTTCGCAGACGGTCGCATGTTAATTGACGAATCCTTTGGTACGCAAGATGTTGCGCTTCGCCGGGCTGCAGAAGTTCTCGCTGAGCAGATAGCCTTTGCTAATGTGATTATCCTCACCAAGATCGACACCTTACCTAGGCATGTAATTGATGCCCAGATCCCAATCCTTCAGAAGCTCCAGCCACGGGCAGCTATCGGGCTCTCGGCCCAAGCCGGACTGCTGCTTCCCCAGCTTGAAGAGACCCCTGCTCCGAAGGTCTCTGTATTAAAAGGGCTTGCTAAGGACCTGGACCTCTCCCAGCAGTCCTCCACCGCCGACAACATAGAATCTCTGGTCTTCCGTGATCAGCGGCCGTTCCATCCGGAGCGCTTGCACGAAGCCTGCTGCAACCAACTGAGCACTGGACTTTACCGAACGAAGGGTTTCTTATGGCTTGCCTCGCGCCCTGCTCATGTGCTCCTCTGGCAGCAATCCGGGAGTCAGATTGCTCTTGAAATCACTGGTTTCTGGCGCGCTGAAGTCGTCCACAATCGGGATGGGAAGCTGTTGCCCGAAGAAGTCGAGCAATTGAAGGAGGATCTCGAAACTCAGCACCCTATTTTTGGCGACCGTCACAACGAGCTCACTCTCATTGGTCTCAAAACGGCCTCAGAATCATTTGCCTCCGTGCTTGAGAACGCTTTATGCACTGATGAGGAAATCAGTGCATGGCAAAACGGAGAGAGCTTTGTCGACCCTTGGCCCAAATCCATTCGTCGCATTGATTGATCTTAAATCCACTGAACTTAAAAATTTTGCTCAGCATAAAGAATGGTAAGATCAGTCCCACTCTGGAAAAGGGTCGATGAAATGGTTTCTCCATTCTCGTCTTTCCATGGCCATTTCCTCTTCTGTTAGAAGGGCGCTATCCAACATGGCGGTCAGAGCTTCGCGGTCCATGTTCATCCCAATGAGCACGATTTCTTGGCGACAATCTCCATAAGGGCCTTGGCTGATACGTTCGATTTGAGCAAGTTGATCAGGATCTTTGGGCCAATGCTCGCGAGGAATGGCTGCCCAGAAAAATCCTAAGCATTCATGTTTACTCATGGCACCTGCTTGTGACCAAACGCCTACATTTCGTGATCGAGTCGCGAGCCAAAAGAGTCCCTTCGAACGAATTACGCCAGGCCATTCGGTATGGAAAATTTTGAAAAGTCGCTCGGGGTGAAACGGGATTCGACGCTCGTAGAGGAAATTCGAGATGCCGTATTCTTCGGTTTCAGGCGTTTGTTCCACTAGCGAATGGAGCCATCCGCTAGTTTCCTCAGCTTCAGCGAGATCGAAGAGCCCAGTTCCCATGACGCGATCAAGAGCAATTTCAGAATGGGTTGTTTCATAAACCTTTGCCTTGGGATTGAGCGCCACTATCATGCCACATATACGCTTGCGGTCTTCTGGCGAGATTAAGTCGATCTTATTAATCAAAATAACGTTAGCGAACTCGACCTGGTCAACGAGCAAGTCGACTATAGTTCGTTCATCTTCCTCCGCTACGGCGGTGCCACGAGCCTGGAGGTTGTCGACGCTTTCGTAGTCTCGCATAAAATTCAAGGCATCAACTACTGTGACCATCGTGTCTATTCCGGCAATGTCTCCAAGTGAGTGGCCATGTTCATCCCTGAAGGTGAAAGTCTCTGCTACTGGCATAGGCTCACTAACGCCAGTTGATTCGATAACAAGGTGGTCGAAGCGACCTTCTCGAGCTAGTTTCCCAATCTCAACAAGCAAATCTTCGCGAAGTGTGCAGCAGATACACCCGTTCGACATTTCGACCATTTTTTCTTCTGCATGGGAGAGTGAGGCATCGTTGGAACGAACGAGAGCGGCATCGATATTGACCTCACTCATGTCGTTGACAATCACCGCAACCTTCTTGCCTTCACGATTGCGAAGAATATGATTGAGTAACGTCGTTTTTCCAGCACCAAGAAACCCGGAGAGGACAGTAACAGGGAGTTTTTGGTTACTATTTTGCATATCAATGGAGTGGGTTTAGGGGTGATAAAATCAGTAGAGCGCCAAACCAGGCAATGCATAGAGAAAAGAGTGCGGCATAACATACTTGTCGTCCGACCATCTTGAGAGCGAAGCTGGGGCGCATTTCTTTTGCCACCGCTAGCAAGGTGACAAGGCAAGGTAACAAGACACCTGCAAGGTAGACAGCTGTTAGTACTTGAATAGGGGTATCTAAAGGAACTTTAAGTAAATTCCGCTCGGCATTTAAAAGGCCAATGGCTATGCCATCTTTGCGCACGGAGCCGAGCACAATAGCAAGTGCGGCTTCCGGCGGCAGGTTGAAGACAGCCATCACTGGCGCCAATAAATGCGTGAATCCATGGAGTACCCCCGACCATTGTAATAAACCGGCAATGATACAAATTCCAACGAATATCGGTAATGCCATGAGTGCAAAGTCTCGAAGACTTTGTATAGCCTCTCGAAAGACTGCTCTCCAGTCAGGCGAGCGCAGGTGACTCAAAGTCGGTAGTAATATCTTGCTTTGGGCCTGGAGCAGCGCCGATGGCTTTGTCAGGCGTAAATAAAGCAGAGTTGTTAAAGCTAAAATCGCAAGATAGACCGGACCTAACCACATAAAACCCGCCGCTGCAAAAACAGCCAAAGTAGATGGGAGTTGGTAGGAACAAGCGGAGCCAAAAGAGATAGCAGATACGCAGGTTCCTCGCGAGCAAGTGGGGCAAGATCGGGTTGCGGCGACAGCAGGAACATTACAGCCAAAGCCCATTACCACTCGCACGAGGTCTCGCCCTCCTAAGCCGAAAGGCTTAAGCCATTTGTGAAGACTGTAGGAGAGGTGGTCAATCAATCCCGTGCTTTTGTAAATTCCAATCAACACGGTGAAGATGAGGATTGTCGGTAGAGCATACAAGACAAGGAAGGGGAACATGGCAACGATCCCATAGTCGCCTCCAAGTATGGCGGCTAGGGGCGCAGGAAGTTCATTGAGCCAGCTAAGTAAAGGAGCTAGCAATTTCCCAACCGAATCATAGAATCGGTCGGCAAGCGCATTTGCTTGAATGACAGCGAAGCATGCTGGTCCGAAAAGCATGATTAAACTTAATGGCACAAATCTCATTGCTCGTTCTAATCCTACCTTCCACGACTTTCTCTGAGCTTTGGGAAAGGTGGGTAATTTATCAGGGCGAATCGGTTGCAAGCGACTCGACTGTTTTACTGCTATGCGCAGGTGGGATAGTTCCGTGGCATCCGGTGAACGGCTATCTAATAGCATAACGGGCACTCCCAGTTTTTCCTTCCAGCTCGCCAATAAGTGTTGTTCTTTCTCTTGATCTAGCGAGGCAAGTGAATCGCGGAAAGTAAGGATGACTGCTACCTTGCGTGATCCAAGTGTGGGTAGTATAGCGGCCAGTTCTTCACGTGCTCGGTAAGCTCGTAAAACAACTAAAACGGATTCGGCAGACTCTAAAGCATCAAGTGCGTCTCGCACGGTCGCCGCATCCGAGCCGGTTACTAGACCGGGTGTGTCGACCCAATCCCAAGACTCATCGGGATAATGTTGGCAGTGCAAGGTCGAACCGATCAAGGCAGATGAATCAGCAAAGCGACCGGACAAAGCGGATAAGAGACTACTCTTGCCGACACTTTCCAAACCGAGTACTGCCACGGATGGGCGCTTCGTCTCTGATCTGCGAGGAAATTTCTTTGCAGTAAACTCCGAGTTCATGAACGACTCTCGACAGCCTCAGCTTCCGGTTCGATAGCACATTCACAGTTTGTGCAACACTCTAGATCGTCAATCAAAAACCCTCGGCGGCGGTCGTCTTCCAGATCGGGCTCTGGATAGTTCAAATGCCGAGCAATGGATCGGGCAATCACGCCAAAGCGCGCTCGGAATTTGTAGATAAAGCAAAATTTAGAATTCTTTTGAACTAGCGATGGTCCTGAGTAATAGAGGCCGGGAAGCAGAGTGGACTCGTCGTCTTCTGTGAATTGGGGTATGGAGCCTTTCCACTCGAAGAGTTCTTTAATTGGTGTGAGTGCTGATTGAAAGCCAGTTGCAGCGATAGGGCGGTGCTTTGTGTCGAAGACTCCTCCCTCCTTCGTTTCTACAACATAGCGGTCAGAGAGGCGGTTTACCTGCACCACCGTCGAGTTTCCAAACAGAGAGAGGCGATCTGGATGATTTTTCATCATGCTAAGCAAGCGCTCTCGAGTGTAGGGGCTGAGCACTTCGCTAGGGTCTGGGTGGTCAATGTTCCATGGCTCTCCACTGGATACTACCACGACTCGCTTGCCGAGTGCCGTCAGATGAGAGGCCGCATCTATACCACTTTCGTAGCCTCCAATGACCAAGGCTTCTTCTCCCCGGAAGTCGCTCCAAGTGCGAAAGATGCTGGAATGTGCACAATATTCACTTCCCGGAAAAGAACCAGATTTGGGAAGGGAGAATTCGCCCCCTGCCCATATAACAGCCTTTGCATGATACGTTGAGTTCTCCGCATGCACTGTGTAACCATTGGGTTCCGGTATAATCTCTGAAACTCTCTCGTTTTCTCGAAAATCCAATTTGAATTGAATAGCAATTGCTTGAAGATAATCCGCATATCTCTTGCCGCTGAGGTGTTCTTTCTGAAGAAAATCCGCTGGGCTCGTGTCCGGTGTGACCGCATTCAAGTCTGTTTGAAAGAAGGGGTTGGCATGAAAAGAAGGTGTGATCAAGCGCATCTCTTCCGGCCAGCGTCGGAACGAAGCGCCAACCTTATCTGTGTCCAGTAAAATTACTTTTTCGATCCCCGCCCGCCGCAACGCTAGAGCACAGCCGATTCCGGCTGGTCCTGCACCGACGATAACGACATCGAAATCCATATCCAATTAATAAAAGTGACTTTCACTAAGTCAATACAAAAAAGGTTCCCTTCTAACTTCGGGAGCTTCATATAATTGTATTAGAAGGAAATCCTAATCTGTTTTCTTATTGACATTAAAAATGCAAGTCACTTTCATTTACTATGAGCTTTTTGATGTGGAATCCAGATGTTGCGGACAAGTCCACGACTCAAACCCCGGTGACAGTGATTAGTGGTTTTCTCGGTGCTGGCAAAACAACACTACTCAACAGGATTCTTGCGTCTACATCTCAGAAAATTGCGGTCATTGTAAACGACCTCGGAGAGATTAACATTGATGCCTCCTTAATCAAAAATGCCGTCAATGAGCAGGATGGAGTGATTACCAAAATGCTTGAGCTACAGGGTGGCTGCATCTGTTGCAGCATTGAGACGGATTTGTTGGATGCTCTTCTCGAGTTGAGGCAGCGCTTTCAACCTGGACATATCATCATTGAGGCCACGGGAGTGGCAGACCCCGGCGGGATCTTGCAAACCATGAACACAAAAAACGCTTACGGTCGAAGCGTTACGGATTTTCTAAAAATTGCCAACATGGTAACAGTGGTTGACGGAGGTAATCTGAGTCATTATCTGGAATCTCCTGAAAACACAGGGGGAGACAAAAGAAAGCACCTTCACTCAGATGGTACATGTCAGGTCTTACCTTTACAAGAGCTGCTTATGGAGCAGATCGAATGTGCGGATATTTTGCTAATCAACAAGGTGCATGTTTTAGAAGAAAAGGACCGCCATAGGTTTCGTGACTACCTCAAAAGTCTGAACCGATCTGCGGAAATATGGGAGAGCAGTTATGGAGAAGTCGATATCGAAAAACTCATGAACCAGCATCGTTTCAGCGAAGAAACGCTAAGGGGAGCTGCCTGGCGACATGCTATCCTTGATAATCAGAAGGGGCGTAGGACTGCTTGGCAAGCCGTTGAAAAAACCGATAAGCAGAAAAAACGCACGGTCAGCGATTTTCTTTCATCTGGAAATCATTCCTCTGATGGCTTCTCAATGAATTCTACTAGTGATCTCTTCTCCGTTAACCATAATCCCGAGCCAGTGGCACACCGTCACCATAGAGATTACGGACTCGAGACATTTGTTTTTAACGCAAGAATCCAGTTTCAAGAGGCTAGGTTTCTCAAAGCGATGCGAACTGGACTACCAGGTGTTCTTCGGGCCAAGGGCTTTTATTGGACCGACCGTGTGCCCACTCGAGTCGGGCTCCTTTCCATAGCCGGGAAGATGCTTCGAGCTGATTATTTGGCCGAATGGTGGCATACAATGATTGAGCATGGGAAGGTGGATCTTGATGAAGCACCGGAAATTGTCATGAAGTCGTGGCTACCGGTTTTTGGTGACCGAAGACAAGAGCTTGTGTTCATAGGAATTGGTTTGGATCAGCAGCTTATTGAAAATACGTTGAAAGAATGTTTTGTGAGTGAAAAAATTAAGGACATCGGGGTAGGACTTAAAGCCTAGGATATTCTGTTCATTACTTAATTATTCTTTATTATTAACTATCATGCTTAAGCCACAAGAAGTTATCGACAAGTACTATCTTGAAACCCGCTGTATGCTATTGGAGAGTGCAGCCATGCTGGATCGTTATCAGGCTTCAGTGAAGCGCGAAGGGTCCACTGCCTCTGATGAAAGTAAGTTGGAGGTGCTTCGAGAAGCATTTTCCATATTAGCTAGAGACGATCGATCGGATGATCGTACCAAGCAGCTCTTAGAGCTTTTTGCCCGAGTCTAATACCATGCAGATTATTCAACCTCATTATCATGCAATAGCGAGAACTGCTCAAGACTATGAGCGTATGGCAATGTCAGGAGTTGTCTGTGTTGTTGAGCCCGCATTTTGGGCGGGCTTTGATCGGGACTATCCCGAAACTTTCCTGGACTATTTTAAGCAAATCAGTGAGTTTGAACCTACTCGTGCTGCTGAATATGGGATACGGCATTTCTGCTGGGTAGCCGTTAATCCCAAAGAAGCTGAAAATCCTGAACTCACCCAGTCCGTGCTTGAGAAAATTCCTGAGTTCTTGCAAATGCCCACATGCTTAGGTGTTGGTGAAACGGGTCTTCATAAATCTACCCGGAATGAGATTGATTCGCTCCAAGCGCATGTTGAAATGGCCATGAAACAGGATCAGCTTGTTCTTATTCATACCCCGCATCTTTCAGACAAGGCGCACGGTACCAAAACGGTTTTAGAAGTGCTTTCAGGTATGGATGTAAATCCAGAACGTATATGGATTGATCACGCAGAAGAACAAACTGTGGAATCAATACTCGACGCGGGTTACTGGGCAGGTATGACTATTTATCCCATTACCAAGTGCTCTCCCAAACGCGCTGTTGATATTTTAGAGAAGTATGGAAAGGAACGCTTGCTAGTGAACTCATCTGCCGATTGGGGTCCAAGTGATCCGTTCACCCTCCAAGAGAGCATTGTTGAATTTCGTAAGAGAGGTCATTCGCTTCAGGAAGCAATTGATATTTTTCATAACAACCCTTGCGAATTCCTGGGGCAAAATGCGAAGTTTGATCTTAAGCCCATAAAGGTGTTAGAACAATAGTGTTTGAGTTACTGCTCCATGGGATTCAATTCTTGATTGGCGTAAAAGTATCACAATGGGGTTTGATTAATTTGCTAAGACCTCGCCATACATAGGCTAGGAGTAAAAAAAGGACGCTACTCAGGACGATGGTAGGTCCAGTGGGGAGGTCGTGCTGCACTGAAGTCCAAACACCACTCCATGGTGCGACAATCCCACAGACTAGGGCCACAAGAAGAAGGCCACGAAAACTTTTAGCGACGACCTTACCTGCCGCAGCCGGCACAACAATCATGGCGCTAAGCAGCAGGGCTCCCAGCATTTTCATGGAAATAACAACTGTGGCAGCCAAAAGTAGTGTGAACGTGTAGTGCAACCAGGCGTTCGGAATGCCTTGCACATGGGCTAACTCTGGATTCAGGGTCATGATTGTGAGACGTCGCATGTTGACTGTAAGGAAACACACAACTGTCAAAGCTAATAGAGATTGGTAGATGATACTAGTTACGTCATTAGCATAGATGCTACCGAAAAGAATTCCGTTAAGCATTCTGTATTTGCCCAATCCAGCGATAATGAGGACTCCGAGTGCAACACTTCCGGAAAAGGAAAAGGCGATAATGGTATCCGGCCGCAATACGCCGCTACGGCTGAGCCTGGCCATTAATAAACCGAGTAAGGTGGCAAATAGAAAGACCACGACCATTGGGTTCAGATTCCAGCCAAGCTGCTCTTCGAGAAGGAAGCCAAGGGCAACTCCTGTCACTGCGGAATGAGCCAGTGCATCACTGAAAAAGGCCATTCCTCGTAAGGTAACAAACACGCCAAGGAGTGCACAGGTCGGTCCTAAAATCGAGGCTGAAATTAAGGCGTGACGCATGAACTCGTAAGACCATATTTCAGGCCAGCTCATGCTTTCATCCTGGTATTATCTTCGAATGGATGAAAGAAACGAATGCCCTCACCATAAGCCTTGCCAAGTACATGAGAACTGAGAATTTCCTGTGGTTCCCCCAGTCCACAGATAGAACTGTTAAGGCAAGCGACTTGTTTTGCTAGACCAGCTACGAAGTGTAAGTCATGCGAGACAAATACCAGCGTCAGATTGTCAGATTCATGGAGTTGGGAGAGCATGGTCCTCAATTCATCAGAGCCCCGGTTATCGATGCTTGCTGATGGTTCATCCATAACAAGGATCTGAGGACGTTGAAGCAGGGCAGCGGCAATGAGCACTCGTTGTAGTTGGCCGCCGGAAAGTGTTCCTAACAGCTGGTTTTTCACGTCTTGAGTCCCTGTTATTAGAAGGGCTTCGGATATGCTTTTACTAACGCGAGGGGGAACGCCTCCAAGCCAAATGCCAGTCTTAGGATGATTTACAGCGAGAAACTCCAAAACGGTCAGAGGAAAGTGTTTGTCAAATCCTAGTCGTTGCGGGACATAGCCAATCCGTGGACGCTGCCCTGGCCAAAAGATGCGACCTTCACTAGGCAATTCGAGACCAATCAAAAGACGCAGAAGGGTTGTTTTACCTGCTCCGTTTGGCCCGATCACAGCAAGGCGATCGCCATGGCAAATGCTTAAGTCTATCTTATGTAACGCTTGATGCTCTCCATAGCATACACTCGCTCCCTCAATACGCAGAAGTGGCGTAGGGGGAGCACCCTGAATAGCTGCTATATCTTCTCCTTTGCAGACCATTAAGACTCCACGGTGAAGGCCGCTCTCAATGCGACCAGATTAGCGCGCATTAGGCTAATGTAGGCAGTGGCATTACCTTGGCCAACCTCCAGAGTGTTGAGAGTTGAAACCTTAGCTCCAGTTTGTCCTGCGATTTTCTTCAAGAGCTCGGGAGCGTAGGCTTCCTCGCAGAATAGAACACCAATTCGAAGTTCCTTGATCTTGTCGACTAGGGCAGCCAATTGCTTCGGAGAAGGGTCCTTTTCAGGAAATTTCGAGATCGCTCCCACATAATTAAGCTCGTAACGCTCTGCCAGATAGGGGAAAGCTTCATGAAAGGTAACGAGATTCTTATTGGGCAGCGGAGCGAGTGCAGAGGCAAAATCGGCATCAAGCTTCTTAAGCTCGGCAATGTAGGCCTTCGTGTTCGCTTGGTAAATGCTAGCATTAGAGGAATCTGCCTTTTGCAAAGCCTTGGAGATGATTTCGGCTTGTTTGAGAGCAATCACAGGGTCCAGCCACGTGTGTGGATTTTTTCCATCAGCGTGCGAATGGTCATGCCCGTGGTCATGATGTTTGTGATCATGGGCACGGTGGTCACCTGCATCTGTCAGGATTTCTTCTGGGTTATCGAGCAATCGAATACCTTTTGAAGTGTCAACTATGACTAGGTTCTTATTACCCGCTTTCTTTATCAGTTCATCAAGCCAATCTTCTATTCCGGCTCCGTTGATAATAAAGAGGTCTGCTTCCGCTAATTTACGAACAGAACTCGGTGTCAGTTGAAAATCATGTGGACCGGCTTCTTTGTCTAGAAGCTGTTCAACTTGGGCCATGTCGCCGGCGATAGCAGTTGTGTGGGACTGTATGGGTAAAAAGCTTGTGACAACTCGTAGCTTTTTTGACTGAGGCTCCTCAGCGTTAAGCATAGAGCTGGGGAGAGCTGGTAAGATGCAGAGCATAACAGTCAGCAAGGTTGGTAAAATGGCTAGGATTTTTATAGGTTTAGTCTTATTCATAATGCTTGATCATAGTATTCATTGATGTGTCTCATTTGTCGTTTCTTACGATGGTGCGGATGGAGACAATTCCCTCAGTAGTTCCGATGCTCAGGTAGGTGGAATCCGGCGAAAATTTAATATCAGTTATTGATGATTGCAAGAGTATTAACTGAGCAGGAGAGGTTTGATTTTTTGGAAGCCAGAGAAGTAGAACTCCTTCATCGTCGCCGGATGCCAAAATAGTTTGGCCGGGTGCAAAGTGCAATGCGCATACCTTTCCCTCATGCCCCAATAATTCGATAGGGGTGGCCCCATCGGGACCTTTGTTTCCTGTGCAAGGCCAGACAGTAACCGAGTTTCCACCTGCAGTTGCAAGCCATTCGCTTCTATCTTCCCATGTTAGGGCGCGGACCTTACCTTGATACCCCTGAATGTGGAGCGGTATTTGCTTGGGAACGTCGTAGATGTGCACGCTCGGAAGTTGGTCACCTGTCACAACCCAACGGCCGTCGGGACTCCAAAGCACTTTCAAGCTAGCTCCACCCCATTCAAATTTTCCAAACGGTTTTTTTTCTCCAATCCGCCACATATTGGCCCCGCCATCGCACACAGTGGCAATTTCATCGCGACGAATGGGGTTCCAGGCTAGGTCGCAAATGGTGCTTCTGTGCGAATTGAAGCTCTGAGTAATCTCTCCTGATTGTGGGTCAAAAATCAGTAGTGTCCGGTCCACTCCCACAGCTAGCAAGCTGCCATCGCAGTTCCATGCGAGAGTTTCAATCCAGCCTTTTCCGGCTAGAAATTCTATGATTGGCTTCGTGAATGGTAATGTTTCCCCGTAAATTCGAATCATACCATCCTGTCCGCAGGTGGCGAGTAAGTTACGCTTGGGATGCCACGCGAGAGAGGCGTTGTCAGAGCCGTGACCCTTCAGACTACATTTTGAGCCTTCTGCGACATCCAGCACAATAATCGATCCTTCAGAGGGCATAGCGGCAAGCAGGTTTCCGGTTGGACTCCAGCGAATGGCCAATGTGTGTTCTTCGAGTTCGATTCTTGCAAACTCAATAAGTCGATTAGCTGACTTATCGGAAGAATGGCTCTGCGTCATTTCAGGCATTTGGAGAATTCACTGTTGAGTTCTTCTCGATCTAGGTTGCGCCCTATAAAAACAAGGATGTTCTGGCGCTTGCGATCACCCCAGGGCCCGCCATCTTGAGCGTCCAGAATCATGTGCACCCCTTGGAAAATAACGCGATGGGGGTCGCCGCTAACGGCAAAGACACCTTTCATGCGAAAGATATCGGTTCCCCGTTCACTTAGGAGACGACTTAGCCATTTTTGAAGCAGGGCTTCGTCACATTCCCCCTCAATTTCGATACCAACACTGCTAACCGTTTCATCATGTTCGTGATCAGGCTTGTAGGCCTTGGCAGTTTCGGGAGAAACTGGCGTCCCTTCTACCATGATATGCATGTCAAGCTCCTCTGGGTAATGTTCAGTAAAAAAGGCATAGTAGCCCGCACCTTGTAGATCCAGAGGCCAGTGCATCTCTCCATCGTTCAGGACCAATTCATGCAGGGTAGAAGAGGAAAGCTTTACTCCAGATTTACAATCTATGACGTCCTGACTAGAAAAAAGCCTAACGGCGGTTTCCCTGGCTTGAGCCATTTCTTCTTCTGATGCCGTTTCAACTGGAACAATGGCTAGCTTCATGGATGGATCAGGATTCTGTTTTGCCACTATTTCCAACGGCTTCTTAGGAAGGGATAGAATTCCACCCCATTCAAAAGGGTACTCAGGCTCCAGAAAGCGGGGGTCAACACCAATGGCATGATCCAAATTAAAGCCTCCTACGTTAAGGATTTTATCCATTTCAACCTTTGAGTTTGTGGTCCGGTAAATCTTCGCCATGCCATTCATGGCCTTGATACGCGCTTCTAATCGATCCAGGTCCGCTGGCATTACAAGGTCCGATTTATTTAGGATGATAACATCAGCAAAAGCGATTTGCTCTTTTGCTTCGTCGGAGGAATCGAGATGTAGATCGATGTGATGGGCATCTACTAGCGTGATAACAGCATTGATTTCTAGTTGCTCGTTTATCTCGTCATCTACAAAAAAAGTTTGCACCACTGGACCAGGGTCAGCCAAGCCCGTGGTCTCAATCAGAATATGATCGAATTTGTCCTGACGCTTCATCAACCTTGCCAGAATTCTTATAAGATCGCCTCTTACGGTGCAACAAATACATCCATTATTCATTTCGAAGATTTCCTCTTCGGAGTTGATGACTAGTTCATGGTCGATTCCCACCTCGCCAAATTCATTTTCTATCACTGCGATTCTCATACCATGTTGTTCGGTCAGTACCCGGTTTAAGAGTGTCGTCTTGCCTGCCCCGAGGAAGCCGGTGAGTACTGTGACAGGGAGTTTTCTTAATGTGTTTTTCATAGCTTATTACTCAGGAATTTTACTCGAGACCTATAGTCTAGCATAGCGCAGGGGTTGGAATGGATTGCTTAATCGGTGTTACGATAATCGCGGTAGCTTTTACTCTGCAGGTCATGTGAGATGCGGTTCTATATTGATAATTAGTTATCGATGGTGAAGATAAAGTCAATTTAAATGAAAGTCGTTCTCACTAATCAACGGCACTGGTTTTCTTGCATACGATAGGTTTTATGGACTTTGCGCGGACCAAACTTATAGCCGAATGCTTCATTTGGGAACGTGGCATGATGTGACAACAGCGATAGCGTCATGCGTGTGGATGCTCTCTTCATTACGCACCTCAATCCGGAATTCAGAAATCCGAGAATCTTCCCGTAACAAGAGGACTGTGCGACGCGCTACATCCTCCACAAAGGCGGGCTGCTCATAGGCTTCCATAGTGACATGGCGTTCATCAGGTCGTTTGAGTAGGGGATAAATGGCTGCGCTGCCAGCATGCTGGAGCTTTTCAAAGATCTCTTCGGGTGGAACAATGTGGTTGTTGTGTTGCCATTTGATCATCACTGTGATCCATCCGCGTTGGCTGTGAGCCCCGTAGTCACTGATTTCACGGCTGCATGGGCAGAGTGTGGTGACAGGAACACATAGGGTATAGCCGCTGTTACTGCTATGCTCATTTTGAGATGCATGCCAAGTGGTTTGGATTCCCAGCCATGCTGGATGCTGGGTCTTAGGTGCAGGGCGGTTGACAAACCAAGTGAAGGCACAGCTCATGGAGGCGCTGGTAGCTTTCTGTTGGTAACGCATATCCTCTAGAAAGCTCTGTAAGGAGGCTGGGCTTAGGGGTTCTTCCCATTGATGTAGAGATTGAATGAGGCGACTCATGTGGACACCTCGATTCTGAGCAGCAAGAGAAACAGTGAGGTCAAAGAGACCCTCTACCTCCCGCTGCCTGCCGGTGTTGGTCTCCCATCCATCAATCATAATAGGGTAGCGCACCCGGCTAATTCCCACTTCTTGCAGTGGGATGCCGCGGCTGTCTTCGCCTGACTGTGGATCTGTCTGAGCGCTTGTCTCATTGAACGGGGTTGACAATGTCACTTCGGTCATGTCTTCAACTTTCTCGATTAACTTAGCGCATGGCGCTAGGCAAAGATAAATTTTGGTATTTCAAGTTCACTATTTTAATCCTGCAGTTCTTTTGGTTAAGGGCAAGACTAATGAAAGTAACTTTCAATAAAATAATGAAGCCATGAGTAGTGATCTCTTGGCAGTAACTAAAGCGACGAGACAGGCTTATCCGAAAGTGATCTGGTATACTTTTGGGGATTGGATGTGCCAGCACGCAAGGCTTTTGCCGTTTCAACCATATTGATGAGTGATGGCTTTACCTCTGTCCATTGTCGAGTCTTCAGCCCACAATCTGGATTTACCCAGAGGTTCTGACGCGGGAGTAATGACTCTGCTTTAGATATGAGATGAGTCATTTCCTCGGCCGGTGGTACCCGTGGGGAGTGGATGTCATAAACACCGGGTCCTATCTCGTTGGGATATTTGAAGTCTACGAAGGCATCGAGTAGTTCCATGTTGGAGCGCGAGGTTTCAATAGTGATGACGTCTGCATCCATAGCAGCTATGGATTTAATAATGTCATTGAACTCTGAGTAGCACATGTGTGTGTGGATCTGAGTGTCATCCTTGACTCCGCACGCGCTTAGACGAAATGCCTTCACTGCCCATTCGAGGTAGTCATCCCACTCACAGCGACGTAAAGGTAAACCTTCACGGAATGCAGGCTCGTCAATTTGGATTGCAGCAATCCCGGCAGCTTCGAGATCCATTACTTCATCTCGTATCGCAAGGGCAATCTGATGTGTGGTGACGGAGCGTGGCTGGTCATCCCGCACGAAACTCCATTGAAGGAGGGTCACTGGACCTGTGAGCATGCCTTTCATAGGGCGCTTCGTTAGTGACTGAGCATACTCGGACCAGTAAACGGTCATGGGTTCAGGGCGGCTGACATCACCGAAGATGATAGGTGGTTTGACATAGCGACTTCCGTAGCTCTGCACCCAACCGTTACTTGTGAATGCAAAGCCTTCAAGGTTTTCGCCAAAGTATTCCACCATATCATTGCGTTCGAATTCACCATGAACAGGCATATCGATCCCGATTTTGTCTTGAAAGGCGATACACTTGGCAGTTTCTTTCTTTAGGAATTTGTCATATTCCGTATGACTGATGGATGCCTTTTTCCAATGAGCTCGTGCCTGGCGTACTGCTTTGGTTTGTGGGAATGATCCAATAGTTGTGGTGGGGAACTCGGGCAATTGGAGCTTTTCTCGCTGCTTGGGTTGGCGTTCGGAGAATGGGGAGGCGCGATGGAAGTCGCTAGGCCTAATAGCTGCGAGACGAGTTTTTACAGCATCATTGTGGATACGCTTGTTAGATTTTCGATCTTCGGATGCAGCGCGGTTCGTTATCAAATACCCCAGACTACAAGTTCCATCTAAAAGCTGCCGGAGTTCTACCACTTCGGTTAGTTTCTCATCGGCAAAGGCTAGCCAACTTTTTAATTTCTCATCGAGTTTAGGCTCATTCTTTAAAGTAACGGGTGAATGTAACAACGAGCAACTTGGAGCAACCCAAAGCCGATCTTGACCAACCTTAGCCTTGGCCCTCTCTAGAACCTTGAGTGAGACGTCGTAATCGTTTTTCCAAATGTTACGGCCTTCGACGACTCCAGCGGAGAGAATTTTGTCTTCCGGGAAATTAGCGAGGACAGTATCAATGTCCTCTATGCCTCTAACAAAATCAAAATGCAAGGCATCAACCGGCAGGGAGAGATAGGTGTTCAGATTGTCTCGGACTCCGCCGAAATACGTGCTAACGAGCAGCTTGGCAGAGTCTTTAAAAGTCGAAAGGCTTTCATAAGCCACCTTAAACGCATTCACCTGTGGATCACTAAGGTCAGTTGAAAAAATCGGTTCGTCGAGCTGTATCCATTCCGCCCCTTTATCCAAGAGTTTGGTGATAATCTCTCTATAAACGGCAACAAGGTTATCTAGCAATGTATACGGATCAAAATCTGGGTTTCTAGAGTCTTGAACTTTACCTAAGGAGAGGTAAGTTACCGGGCCAACCAGCACTGGCTTTGGATGAATGCCCAGAACCCTTGCTTCTGAGAATTCATCAAAGATCTTAGTGCTACTCAGAGAGAACCTTGTGTCTTTATTGAATTCGGGCACTATGAAGTGATAATTCGTGTCGAACCATTTTGTCATCTCGCTGGCAAAGGTTGAAACTTTACCTGTCTGACAGTCTTTTTCTTCCTCTAACGAAGCCGCTCCTCTCTGTGTGCCACGGGCTATGGTGAAGGTTGTATCAATGTTGCTTTGATCGCCTTTCGCTTGGAAGCGTGGAGGTATATTACCGAGTAGACAACTCATATCTAACATCTGATCATAGAAGGAAAAATCGTTCACTGGAATAAGATCAATCCCTGCTGCCTGCTGCTTCTTCCAGTTGGTTTCGCGTATTTTTTTGCCCGTAGCAAGTAGTTCGGATAGAGGTAGGGTACCTTTCCAGTAGGCTTCCGTAGCTTTTTTTAATTCCCGTTTCTCACCAATGCGAGGATATCCCAATGAGTGTGTTTTAATTTGCTGATGCTTGATTAATGTCATAGATCTAACAATAATGAATCTTATCAATGAATAAAAATGGTATTAATTCATGAAACAATGAGTTTGGTTCATTGAATGTAAAATGACTCACCTAGAACGTATTCACCTCGAAATCATTCTTGCGGTTGATCAGCACGGCAGTATGACCGCAGCTGCAGATGCATTACATCTGACTCAGTCAGCGCTTAGTCATAGTATGCGAAAATTGGAGAATCAACTGGAGGTGAAGCTTTGGCATCGAGAGGGGCGCCAACTCAAGCCTACACAAGCGGGAGCCCATCTCTTGGCTACTGCGAATCGACTAGTTCCTCAGCTTATACATGCTGAGAATCGTCTCAGACAGTTCTCCCGTGGTGAACGGGGAACATTGAGAATCGGTATGGAATGTCACCCTTGTTACCAGTGGCTGCAAAAAATCACTACAACTTATTTGTTAGACTGGCCATTGATCGATCTTGACGTAAAACAGGCGTTTCAATTTGGCGGTGTTGGAGCACTCTTCGCTCATGAGATCGATCTGCTCGTTACACCAGATCCCTACCATAAAAAAAGACTCTCCTTTGAGCCAGTCTTCGATTACGAGCAGGTTTTGGTCATCGGGACTGACCATCGACTCAAAGGCTCTGACTATGTCATACCGCGACAACTCGCTGACGAGGTGCTCTTCACTTACCCTGTTTCGCCAGAGCGACTGGATATTTACACCCAATTTCTAGCGCCGTCTGGAATGACCGTAAGGCGACAAAAAGTTGTAGAAACAACTGAAATAATGCTTCAATTAGTTGCTTGTGGTCGAGGTGTTGCCGCACTGCCCCGCTGGCTGGTTGAAGATTATTCAGCAAAATACCCTATTTTCCCGGTGCGACTTGGCAAAAAAGGGGTGGCTAAGCAAATCTTTTTAGGGATCCGTCAGGAAGATAGTAACGTCGACTACATCAAATCATTTCTAGAGCGTGCCAGGACTTTTAATGCCTCACATCAGTAATTCTTTTGATTCCAAATTTCAATAACACTCCTACTCGCGAAAATCAACCACGCGACGTAGTTGTTGGCAATCGTTGAAGTTTGTTCATTAGGGCCTGTATACGGTTACTGAACGGAGGGTTAAGTGTTTTGCAAGCAACTCCCCACACTACTTCAATACCGTAGCTGCTAAGAAGCTCAATAGCCTGTCTTGCATGAGATGGATTGGGATAAAAACCTTCCGGAACAATTTTGCCTGATTCTCCTAGGTAGCACATACTCAACGTACTACACTGGATGTGCTAGCCTGGGCATCCCCCTCCCCAGGGACTATTCCATTTGTTGTCGCCATCTTCGGTACAAGAGCTCGTGTTCATAGGAATCGGTTTGGATCAGCAGCTTATTGAAAAAAGGTTGAAACGGTGTTTTGTGCACGAGAAAGAGATGAGCACCACGGTTCAGTGCCTCTTCCCATTCTCATGGACAAAGGCCCGAGATACCGCCAAACCGACAATAGTTGCCGCAGTTGCTTCGTTCTTAGAACACCTGCAATCCGAAACCTATAGGTGCCTGGATCTCAAAGCTGAGTTGGATTGGGTGCATCCCCATAAACCGCTTGAGGATCAAAAGCCTTATCGGATTCAATGAATTGGAGTTGAACCGGTGATTTTGTTTCACCAATTGGGACTTCACGATAAAAGCATGAGCGGTATCCCACATGGCATGAAGCTTCTTTACCTCCTGCATCTGGGGCGGTCAGGCTTACTTCTATGACCACACAGTCCTGATCATCATCAATGAGCATGCGTTGGACCTTCTGAAACATTCCAGAGGTTTCTCCTTTTTTCCAGAGTTTCTGCCGAGAGCGTGACCAATAGTGAGCCAAACCGGTTTCAATGGTAAGGGCTAGGGCCTCCGAGTTCATAAAAGCAAACATCAAGACCTCTCGACTTCCGGCATGAAGCGTTACGCAAGGGATGACTCCTTGTTGATCAAATTTGGGTGCGAGTTCCTTGCCTTCTTCAACCTGTTCGACACTCTCTCGTTTAGCAAAAATCAGATGGGATGTTTCCATACTTTAATCTTGAAAGATGCTGGTTGAAACGCAAGCATAATGAAAGGGACTTTCATATGAGCCGCGATAAAGGATTTCTTCAATGCATTCTCCAGTCTATTGAGCAAAGTTCATTGCGCATGACCAGAAAACGAGAGCGGTTGTTGGGTGTACTGCTTGCTATGGATCGTCCTGTTTCCGCCGCAGCCTTGCGAGATCGCGCGGGCCTTCCCGAAAGTGACCTTGTGACAGTGTACCGAACTTTAGAGGCTTTCGAGGGCATTGGCATTATCCAGAGAATACCTCTAGAAGAAAGCGGTTGCCTCTTTGAACTGGCTGACCCCGACGACCATCACCATCATTTTGTCTGCAGGGAATGCCATAAAACGGAACGTCTGGATCTCTCTTTGGCCAAGGAGTTGGAAGAACGTGCGCAGAAGTTAGGATTTAGTGAGGTTACCCACCTGATGGAAGTTTACGGGCTCTGCGAAGAGTGCCGCCCGGTGCCTGCGTCCAGTGATTGACTCCCCCATGACTAGACGGTACGACTTGAGACAAGCTCGAGTAACCTGGGCGATCAGGTGACCATCACCTCCGCATACGATTTTCAAGAACGTCAGACCAGGTAGGTGCGGTAGGGACGGGATCGAAGCCATGTCCTCCCCAAGGATGGCAGCGCAAAATCCGTTTTGTCGATAGCCATAGACCTCGAATAACTCCATGCTGGCGAACAGCCTCCATGGCGTAGGCTGAGCAACTCGGGTAGAAACGGCAGCCGCACCCAGGCCCTCCTAGGGTATGGATGATTGGGGAAAGCAAAAGTTGGTATAATCGGATAAATCCTACTAAGATTCGCTGCGGTAGGCTCATTCGCATTGCTAAACCAGAAAAGCCTTGAGTTTGCAGCCCTTCACTTTGTTTCACCGCCGTATGCTTCTTTAGATCTGGATTCACGCTCACCTGGATGTCTCCGGTCTTGCCATTTTCTTTTCTAGGATTTTCCGCCATCTTACCCGACCATTCACATAACATTTTATACGATGACGAACGTTTTTTAGCAGTCTTTTTTTACAGGCGAGCAAAGTGTTTCAGCGATTTGAACGGCATTCCAAGCCGCGCCTTTGAGTAGCTGGTCTCCACTCACAAATAGAGCCAGGCCATTTGTGGTAGTAGGGTCTTTGCGAACCCTGCCCACTAAAACATCGAGCTTCCCGGTGGCTTCTAGCGGCATGGGGAAGTGATTGGCTGCTGCATCATCTATGACTTCAACGCCTGGGGCATCCTCAAGTAGTTTAGCGGCCTCCTCTGGAGAAAGAGGGTTTTCCAGAGTGAGATTGATTGACTCAGAATGCGCGCGTAAAACAGGAACTCGTATACAAGTCGCAGAGATGGGCATATCAGGTGCATGGAAAATTTTCTGAACCTCAGCCACGATTTTATTTTCCTCTCCGTTATACCCATTTTCTTCAATTGTGGAGTTGTGAGAAAAGACGTTAAAAGCAATTTGATGCGGGAATGCTTCTTTCTTAAGAGATTCTCCCTTCGCAAAATCACGGCATTGTTCTTCAAGCTCTTGCATGGCCTGCGCCCCTGCTCCACTAGCAGACTGATAGGTAGAAACGATCATACTTTTGACCTTAGCAGCCCGATGAATAGGCGCGATGGCTACACCCAGGATGGCTGCGCAACAATTTGGATTGGCAATAATACCCTTATGCTTCTCCAGATCCTCAGGGTTTACTTCAGGGATGACTAAGGGGATGGATGGATCCATTCGATAGGCGGATGAATTATCGATTACTACCGCGCCAGCGCTTACTGCGGCCGGGACAAATTCGCGAGATCGAGTAGCCCCTGCACTAAAAAAAGCGTAGTCAATATCGCGGAAACTTTCACCACTAACCGCCTCGACCTTGTGAGCACGGCCCTGAAAATCGAGTTCCTTGCCTGCGGAACGCTCCGAGGCGAGTAGCTTTATTTTCTCCACCGGGAAGTTTCTACGTTCCAGGACGCGCAGTATCTCCTGTCCCACTGCACCCGTCGCTCCGATTACTGCTACACGAAAACATTTATCACTCATCGAACGAAGTAAGATATCCAGAGACCTTAGAAACTCAAGCGTAAGTATTTTTCAAAAAAATGCATAAAAATGACCCACCCCCTATAGATGTCTGAGGGGGGAGGTTAAGCTGTGGGTATGAGTCAAAGAAAAAGGGGGCAGCGAGATGATTCCAGGTGGAGTAAATGATAAAGATGACCCTTCTTTGTAACATACGCAGGGGGCTTTATTTTGTAGGTTCCTGCGCTAAAGAATGAGGAAAAAGGTTGGGTTACCCAAAAAAAAGAAGATCGATAACCTTGGCCTCCATATACATGTAAGTGCCTGAGGAGGAATCACTAAGCATGGGCGACAAATAAGTGGTA